>NZ_JBSFKO010000055.1:0-16889 GCF_053598575.1 Streptomyces sp. NPDC001100 | reverse complement strand
AGGGCTACGACCAGAACCAGGGCTACGACCAGAACCAGGGCTACGACCAGAACCAGGGCTACGACCAGAACCAGAACCAGAACCAGGGCCAGGGCCAGGGCCAGGGCCAGGGCCAGGGCCAGGGCCAGGGCCAGGGCTACGACCCGAACTACGACCCCGCCTACGACCCGGCGTACGACCCCGCCCAGCAGCATCCGCACGGCAGTGAGCGCCCCGACGGGAGCCAGCAGTGAACCGCACCACCCTGTCCTTCCTCGCCGGCGTGGCCGCGCTCGCCGCCGTCACCGGGTTCGCCGAGATGAAGACACCGGCCGCGCCCGGCGCGCACACCGCCAAGGCGGCCGCCCAGCTGCCCGTGGAGCGCACCAGCCTGCTCTGCCCGGCGCCGAGCACCTCCGACCTCGCCGACACGTCGTACACGTCCTTCACGCCCGTCACGACGGGCACCGACGACAGCGGCAAGGCCGAACTCCAGGCCGCGGGCCAGGAGTCGGGCGACGGAACGAGCAGCAAGAGCAAGAAGAAGCCCGCCAAGCCCGTCCTGGAGCCCAAGGCCCCCGGCACGCCGGCCACCGGCGACAGCTCCGGCGCCGACTCGCCCGCGCTGCTCGGCACGGCCGAGGGCAAGTACGCGCCCGGCTGGACCGTCCAGGAGACCACCGAGGTCGCCGCGGGCAACGGACGCGGCCTCCAGGGCGTCAACTGCACCGCCCCGGACACCGAGTTCTGGTTCCCGGGCGCCAGCACCTCCGCCGACCGCACCGACTACGTGAACCTCACCAACCCGGACGACTCCGCCGCCGTCGTCGACATCGACCTCTACGGCAAGGACGGCGACCTCAAGTCGACGGTGGGGGAGGGGATCACGGTCGAGCCGCACGCCGACGAGCCGATCCTGCTGTCCACGCTCACCGACGACCAGGAGACCGATCTGACCGTGCACGTCGTCGTGCGCAGCGGCCGGGTCGGCGCGGCCGTGCAGGCCCTCGACGCCAAGCTCGGCGGCGACTGGCTGGCCGCGTCCACCGACCCGGCGGGCAGCCTGGTCATGCCGGGCATCCCGAAGGACGCCACCTCGGTACGGCTGATCGCCTTCACACCGGGCGACTCGGACGCCGACCTGAAGGTGCGGCTCTCCTCGCCCACCGGGATGATCACGCCGGCCGGGCACGAGACCGTGCACGTCAAGGCGGGCATGACGGTCGGCGTCGACCTGGGCGACCTCACCCGCGGCGACCCGGGCTCCCTGGTCCTGACGCCGACCGACCAGTCCGTGCCGGTCGTGGCCGCGCTGAAGGTCGTACGGGGCAAGGGCGGCAAGCAGGAGACGGCGTTCATCCCGGCGACCGGCGCGGTCGGCACGCGCGCGACGGCCGCCGACAACAGCGGCAAGGGCTCCACGCTGTCCCTGGTCGCCCCTACCCGCACCGCGACCGTCAAGGTTACCGCGTCCGCCGGCAGCGGCGGCGGTACGCCGGTCTCCAAGACGTACACGATCAAGGCAGGCACCACACAGGCCGTCGAACTCCCGGTCCCCGGCGGCCTGAAGGGCACCTACGCGCTGACCGTCGAGCCCCAGTCGGGCGGCCCGGTGTACGCGGCCCGGACGCTCTCGGCGACCGAGGAGGGCGTACCGGGCTTCACGATCCAGACGCTGCCCGACGACCGGGGGACGGTGTCGGTGCCGCAGACGGACGAGGACCTGTCGGTCCTCCAGAAGAAGTAGCGGCCCGCGACCCCCCGCGCGCGGGGAGGGAGTTCAGTCCTCCCCGTAGCGCGGGTCGACCGTCTCCGGAGTGAGGCCCAGCAGTTCGGCGACCTGCTCCACGACGATCTCGTGGACCAGGGCCGCGCGTTCGTCGCGCCCCTTCGTGCGGATCTCGACCGGCCGCCGATAGATCACCACGCGCGCGGGCTGCCCCTCACGGGCGGCGATCGTGCCTCCCATGGGCACCGACTCGTCGTTCCAGCCCTCGCCCGCACCACCCAGTCGAGGGACTTCGAGGACGAGGAAATCGATGTCGGCCAGCTGCGGCCAGCGTCGCTCCAGGCGCTCCACGGAGTCCTGCACCAGATCCGCGAACGCCTCGGCCCGGCTCGCGGCCAGCGGAACCTGCGGCGGTGCGATCGGGCCGCGCATGCCCCGGCCGTGGCGATCGCGGCGGCGGGGCCCGGGGCCGGCGGCGGGGGGCGGTACGGGGGTGTCCATCACTGGTGAAGCGTAGTCCCCGTCAGGTCCCGCTGCCGGACTCCACTCGCCGTCCGGGCGGCGTCCGATCACTTGGGCGTCATGTCGCCGGATGACCATTCCAGCCAAGGTTGGGCTCGATTCCGTATGTCTCCAAGACCGTCGCTCTCAAGGCAATTGACGGTGTTTGTGCCGAGTGCTGACCGGCCCCGACCCTGTTCGAGATCCCGGGAGGGGGTGTTCGCGCAGGTCAGTGGCGTGTTGTCGGAGAGGTGTGTGGGGCGTTTCACAACCCGACACGGGGGAGTGACCTGGGGGAGAGTCGTCGCGGCCCGCTCAAGAGTGCGGTACCGTCCAACGTCGTGAGCCCTGTACGTCGCTGTTCGCGCACCGCTTGCGGCCGGCCCGCCGTCGCGACGCTGACGTACGTCTACGCCGACTCGACCGCGGTCCTCGGCCCGCTCGCCACCTACGCCGAACCCCACTGCTACGACCTGTGCGCCGAGCACTCCGAGCGCCTCACCGCGCCTCGCGGCTGGGAGGTCGTCCGCCTCCTCGACAGCTCCGCTCCGGCCCGCCCGAGCGGCGACGACCTGGAAGCGCTTGCCAACGCGGTCCGCGAGGCGGCCCGCCCGCAGGAACGGGCGGCCGGGGCAGGCGGCGGAGGGGCCGGCGGCGGGGGTCGTACGGCGGATCCGATGGAGGTCGCGCGCCGGGGGCATCTGCGGGTGCTGCGGTCGCCGGAGAACTGAGCCGGACGACTGAGCCGGACGACCGAGTGGGACAACTGGTCGCGGCCGTCCGGGAGTTCGTTCAACGATCCGGTCGTTCTGTGATTCAGTCGTTCAACGATCCGGTTGATCCACGCGTGAGTCGTTCAACGATTCACACGCCCCATCGCCGCCCGTCCCGGAGCGGATGTCGCCCTGAGCTCAGGTAACGGTGTGTGGACGGCTCGGTTGCCGCACGTCGAGCTGTCGGTCCCTGCGGGTAGTTTGGGGCGACCGATAGGACTTTCTGGAGGGTTGGCCGTGTCTGCTGATTTGTCGCAGCTCGTGAAGGCGTACGACGTACGGGGCGTCGTCCCGGACCAGTGGGACGAGTCCTTGGCCGAGTTGTTCGGGGCGGCCTTCGTCCAGGTGACCGGCGCCACCGCGATCGTGACCGGGCACGACATGCGGCCCTCGTCCCCCGGACTCTCCGCCGCCTTCGCGCGCGGTGCGGCGGCACGCGGCGTCGACGTGACCGAGATCGGCCTGTGCTCCACGGATCAGCTGTACTACGCCTCGGGCGCGTTCGACCTCCCCGGCGCCATGTTCACGGCCTCGCACAACCCGGCGAAGTACAACGGCATCAAGATGTGCCGGGCGGGCGCGGCCCCCGTCGGCCAGGACACCGGCCTCGCCGAGATCCGCCAACTCGTCGAGTCCTGGCTGGACTCGGGCGCCCCCGAGGTCTCCGGCCCGACGGGAACGATCACGAAACGGGACACGTTGGAGAATTACGCGGCGCACCTCCGCGGCCTCGTCGACCTGACCTCCATCCGCCCCCTGAAGGTCGTCGTCGACGCGGGCAACGGCATGGGCGGCCACACGGTCCCGACCGTGTTCGCGGGCCTGCCGCTCACGCTGGTCCCGATGTACTTCGAGCTGGACGGCACCTTCCCGAACCACGAGGCCAACCCGCTCGACCCGGCCAACATCGTCGACCTCCAGACGCGCGTCCGCGAGGAGGGCGCCGACCTCGGCATCGCCTTCGACGGTGACGCCGACCGCTGCTTCGTGGTCGATGAGAACGGCGACCCGGTCCCGCCGTCCGCGATCACCGCCCTGGTCGCCGCCCGCGAGCTGGCGAGGAACGGCGGCACGGGCGTGATCATCCACAACCTGATCACCTCCTGGTCGGTCCCCGAGGTCGTCAAGGAGAACGGCGGCACACCGGTACGCACGCGCGTGGGCCACTCCTTCATCAAGGCCGAGATGGCGAAGTCCGGTGCGATCTTCGGCGGAGAGCACTCCGCGCACTACTACTTCAAGGACTTCTGGAACGCCGACACGGGCATGCTGGCCGCCCTCCACGTCCTCGCCGCGCTGGGCGGCCAGGACGGCCCGCTCTCCGCCCTCTTGGCCCAGTACGACCGCTACGTGGGCTCGGGCGAGATCAACTCCACGGTCGACGACCAGCAGGCCCGCCTCGCCGCGATCCGCGCCGCCTACGAAGGCCAGGACGGCCTGACCCTCGACGAACTCGACGGCCTGACCGTCACCTCCGCCGACTGGTGGTTCAACGTCCGCCCCTCCAACACGGAACCGCTGCTGCGCCTCAACACGGAGGCGCGGGACGAGGCGACGATGGGGAAGGTGCGGGACGAGGTGCTGGGGATCATCAGGGGCTAGGGGGCCGGTGGGCGCCGGTCACTTTCAGCCCGTCCGGCGTCTGAGGACGAGGCCGTTCAGGCCGAAGGGGGTCTGGGGGCGCAGCCCCCAGGGACCTCCGCCCCAACCCCGGCGCACACCTCCCACCGGCGGTACCCTGACCAGGCACATCCGCCCACGCGTCGCAGACACCCCCTCGGAGGGACACCCCATGCCGCTCGAAGCCGGCCTCCTGGAGATCCTGGCCTGCCCGGCCTGCCACGCCCCCCTCAAGGAGCAGGACACCGAGCTGATCTGCACCGGTGAGGACTGCGGCCTGGCCTACCCCGTACGGGACGGCATCCCCGTCCTCCTCGTCGACGAGGCCCGCCACCCCGCGTAACCGACGACGACGCGATCGGAGGCCGCCGCCCATGCTCGACGAATCGCTGCTCGACTCCCCGGACGCACTGGCCGAGGCCGACCGCCGAGCCCTGCTCCGCGGTGCCGCCGAGGCCGGTGCGAGGGTGCGTACAGCCGCCCGGCACGCCGCCGAGGCCGGCGTGAACGACCTGAAACCGGACGGCCGCCCCCGCGCCATCCTGATCGCGGGCCCCGGCGCCGCCGCCACCTGCGTCGCCGACCTGCTCGGCAAGCTCGCCGGCGCCAGCAGCCCCGTCACCCGCCTGGCGCCCACCGGCGTCGCCCCCGCGGCCGGCGCCCTGCGCTGGGAACTCCCGGGCTGGGCGGGCTCCGTGGACCTGCTGCTGATCACCACCCCGGACGGCAGCGAACCCGGCCTCTCCCTGCTCGCCGAACAGGCCTACCGCCGCGGCTGCACCGTCGTCGCCGTAGCGCCTTCCCGCAGCCCCCTCACGGAGGCCGTGGACGGCGCCCACGGCCTCTTCGTACCGATGGCGACCGCACCGTACGAACACGACGAGCCGCTGGCCGCCTCCGCCCCCGGAGTCCTCTGGGCGCTGCTCACCCCGCTGCTCGCGCTCCTGGACCGCACAGGCCTGCTCAGCGCTCCGCCGGAGGCCCTGGAGAAGGTCGCCGACCGTCTCGACCAGGTCGCCGAGCGCTGCGGGCCCGCCGTCCTGACGTACAGCAATCCCGCCAAGACCCTGGCCGCCGAACTCGCCGACTCGCTCCCCGTGATCTGGACGGAGGGCGCGTCGGCCGGTCCGGCGGGCCGTCGATTCGCCGCCGCGCTCGCCGAGTTGGCCGGCCGCCCCGCACTCGTCGCCGAACTGCCCGAGGCGCTCGCCGAGCACAACGCCCTGCTGGCCGGCCCGCTCGCCGCGAGCGCCGACCCGGACGACTTCTTCCGCGACCGCGTCGACGAGGCGCCCGCGCTGCACGCGCGCGTGGTGCTGCTCCGGGACCGTCCGATCGGCGGCCTCACCGCCGCCCCGACCGCCCGTGACCTGGCCCTCAGCCACGACACGCCGATCAGCGAGCTGGAGCCCGAGGACGGCGGCGAGTTGGAGACCCTCGCGGAGCTGATCGCCATGACGGATTTCGCCGCCGTTTACCTGGCGCTCGCCTCGGGCGCCTGATCTTGTCGTCGAAGCCCTGACCGCCGCACACCGTCGTACGGGGCGCGAAGCCACGTCATACCCAAGTCGTACGCAGAGAGAACCGGTAGAGACCCGCATGGACCGCCTCGACAACACGATCCGCCCCTACGCCTGGGGTTCCACCACCGCCATCCCCAAGCTGCTCGGGGTGGAGCCGAGCGGCGAGCCGCAGGCGGAGATGTGGATGGGCGCGCACCCGGGCGCACCCTCGCGCACCGAGCGCGGGACGCTCGTCGAGGTCGTCGAGGCCGCTCCGGAGCGGGAGTTGGGCGAGAAGGCGGTCGCGAAGTTCGGCCCGCGGCTGCCCTTCCTGCTGAAGATCCTCGCCGCCGGCGCCCCGCTCTCCCTCCAGGTGCACCCCAACCTGGAGCAGGCGAAGGAGGGTTACGCCGACGAGGAGCGCCGGGGCATCCCCGTGGACGCCCCGAGCCGCAACTACAAGGACGCCAACCACAAGCCCGAACTGATCTGCGCGCTCACGGAGTTCGACGGCCTGTGCGGCTTCCGCGACCCGTCGCAGGCCGCCGAGCTGCTCGCCGGCCTGGGCGTCGACTCCCTGAAGCCGTACGTCGACCTCCTGCACGCGCACCCCGAGGAAGCCGCCCTGCGCGAGGTCCTCACAGCGGTCCTCACCGCCGACCCCGAGGAGATGCGCCACACGGTCACCGCGGCGGCGACCGCCTGCGCCCGCCTCGGCGGCGCATACACCCCTTACGCCGACATCGCCCACCACTACCCGGGCGACCCCGGAGTCATCGCCGCGATGCTCCTCAACCACGTCCGACTCCAGCCCGGCGAGGCCCTGTTCCTCGGCGCCGGTATCCCGCACGCCTACCTCAACGGGCTCGGCGTCGAGATCATGGCCAACTCCGACAACGTCCTGCGCTGCGGCCTGACCCCCAAGCACGTCGACGTCCCCGAACTCCTGCGCGTCGTCCGCTTCGAGGCGAGCGACCCCGGAGTGCTGCGCCCCGAGGCGTCCCCGGACGGCGAGGAGGTCTACGAGACCCCCATCGACGAGTTCCGGCTGTCCCGGTACGTCCTCCCGGCGGGCACAGGCGTCCACGACCTCACCCTCGACACCCCGCAGATCCTGCTCTGCACGGCCGGTGCGGTGACGGCGGGCGGGTTCGAACTGACCCCCGGCCGGTCGGTCTTCGTCCCGGCCGGGGACAAGGCCGAGGTGTCCGGAGTGGGCACGGTCTTCCGGGCCACTGTGATCGTATGACCGGGCCTGTGGATACCTGACGAGCCGCCGCCGGGCAGGGCTGCAAGAATGGCCCACCGGCAAAGGACGGGCAAAGACGGTCGGACGGCCCATCCGGGGGCAGACGTCCGACGTGGACGTCCGGCACAGACGTACGAAGGCGAAGGGACACCGCGAACACATGAGCGCGTCAGGCGGCACCAGGGCGATCGTGGCGGCACTCGGCGCCAACCTCGCGATCGCGGCATCGAAGTTCGTGGCGTTCGCCTTCAGCGGCTCGTCCTCGATGCTCGCCGAGGGCGTCCACTCCCTCGCGGACTCCGGCAACCAGGCCCTCCTGCTGATCGGCGGCAAGAAGGCCCAGCGCGAGGCCACCCCGCAGCACCCCTTCGGCTACGGCCGCGAGCGGTACATCTACGCCTTCCTCGTCTCGATCGTCCTCTTCTCGGTCGGCGGCATGTTCGCCGTCTACGAGGGCTACGAGAAGATCAAGCACCCGCACGAGATCGAGCACTGGTACTGGCCGGTGGGCGTCCTCGTCTTCGCGATCATCGCCGAGGGCTTCTCCTTCCGCACGGCCATCAAGGAGTCGAACGAACTGCGCGGCACGCACTCCTGGTCGCAGTTCATCCGCCGCGCCAAGGCCCCCGAACTGCCGGTCGTCCTCCTGGAGGACTTCGGCGCACTCATCGGCCTCGTCCTCGCCCTCGGCGGCGTCGGCCTGGCCCTGCTCACCGACGACGGCGTCTGGGACGGCATCGGCACCCTCTGCATCGGCATCCTGCTCATCCTGATCGCCCTGGTCCTGGCCGCCGAGACCAAGTCGCTGCTGCTCGGTGAGTCCGCCGGCATCGAGGACGTCCAGAAGATCGAGGCCGCGATCGTCGACGGCCACACCGTCACCGGCATCATCCACATGCGCACCCTCCACCTCGGCCCCGAAGAACTGCTCGTCGCCGCCAAGATCGCCGTCCAGCACGATGACACGGCCACCGAGGTCGCCACCGCGATCGACGCCGCCGAGTCCCGCATCCGCGAAGCCGTCCCGATCGCCCGCGTCATCTACCTCGAACCCGACATCTACAGCGAGTCCGAAGCCACCAAGGGCCCCGACCGCGAAGCCACCCCCGGAGGCCCGGCCCAGCACCCGGCGCCCGGACACTGACTTCCCCGGCTCCCACGACAACAGGGCCCGCCGGGACGTTCGACGGGCCCTCCCCGTCCCGCTACCCCTGCTGCACGGGCCACGGCGCCACCGGGACCGCCCTCCGCCGCCGTACGGCGAACGCGGCGATGCCCAGGCCGATCCCGACCAGGACCAGGACGACCCCGCCGACGGCGGCCGACCCGATGACGAAGGCAGTCGTACGGTCGTCCGTCACCCGCCCCCGGACGGCGGACTCGGCCACCGTCCCGTCGTGATCGCTCGCGAAGAAACGTGAGTCCATCGCGTTGGAACGGTTGTCACCGAGCAGGAACAGCCGCCCCTTCGGGACCTTCACGTCGTACGACTTGCGCACACCGTCGACATCGCCCTGGTCGACATACGGCTCCGACAGCGGCTTCCCGTTCACGGTGATCCGCGCGTCCGTGCCCGAGCCCGTGCAGCACATCACCTCGTCGCCGCCCACCCCGACGACCCGCTGCATCACATTCGCCGAGGACCCATAGCGGTCCGGCGCCGAGAACACCACGACATCACCGCGGCGCACCTCACCGCCGTCCACCTTCTCGAAGAAGATCCGGTCACCCGGCCTGTACGTCGGGGACATGCTCTGGCTGCTGATCGTGGCACTCCCGTACGAGGTCCGCGCGTACACGAGGGAGCCGAGCACCAGCACCACCCCCAACAGCCCCACCAGCACAGCCGCGACCCCGAGTCCCCGCCCCTTGCCCGACATCATTTCCCTCCCCATGCGGCACTTCCGCGGCGCAGAGGGTAGCGGGCGTCCGTGAACGGACTGTGCGGGCCCGCGACCTGCCACACTCGCGGGCCCTTCACCGCTAACCGACCTCGCTCAGCACACCGAGCACCGCGGCCTCGTCATCGGCCGCCAACAGCCGCTTCCGGAACCCGGCATCCGTCAACTTCCGCGACATCAGCGCCAGAATCCGCAGATGCTCATCACCGGCCGCCGCCTCCGGTACGGCGATCATGAAGACCAGCCGGGCCTTCGTCCCGTCCGGCGAGCCCCACTCGACCCCCTCCGCCGACCGCGCGAACCCGACGACCGGCGCACTCACCGCATCCGTCTTGGCATGCGGAATCGCGATCTCCTCCCCGAGCCCGGTCGTCCCCAACGCCTCCCGCCGCAACGCGGTCGCCACCAACTCATCCACGTCCACGACCTTGCCGGTCCGCGCCAACAGCCCGGCCACCTCCCGGATCGCGGCCTCCTTGTCCACCGCGTCGAGGGAGACCTTCACGGTCTGCCCGGTGAGGTACCCGGAGAGGACTTCGGGCAGCGCTCCAGGAACGGCTTCCGGTACGGCCTCTCCTGCGGTGGGCGAACCGAAGCCTGAAGTGCCTTCGGCGGCAGGGGAGTTGGTGCGGGAGGCGTCTGCGCCGACGGGAGTGCCGACGTCGGCCGTGGCTGCTCCAGCGCCGGCCCCCGCACGGCGCGGACCCGGCGACCCCCACCCGTCCAAGCCCACCGCGGCACGCGAACCCGAGCCCGAGCCGCCCGAGGCCACCCCGCTCACCTCGCTCAGCCCGGTCGTCGCGGCGACCGCCGCACCTCCGCGCCCATCCCGCTCCGCTACGACGACACTGCCGCTCCCGGCGCCGAAAACTCCCACCCCGGCCCCGACCAACGCGAGCTCGGGCTCTACGGCGACCCCGGACCCGACCACCGGCTCCCCGCGCCGCCTGCGCTCACTCACGTCGACCAGCGCGACTGTCGTCACCGCGGTGACCGCCGTACCGATCGCCACCGCCACGAAGAACATCGGTACGCCGCTCACCGCGCCCAGCACCGCCACGATCGGCCCGCCGTGCGGCACCGCGTCCTTCACCCCGGCGAGTCCGGCGACCGCACCGGCCACCGCGCCGCCCAGCATGTTGGCGGGGATGACCTGCGCGGGCCGCGCCGCCGCGAACGGGATCGCGCCCTCGGAGATGCCGAAGCAGCCCATGAACAGCGAGGCCAGACCGGTCTCCCGCTCCTGGTCGGTGTAGAGCCGACGCCGTATCGACGTGGCCAGGCCCTGGCCGAGCGGCATCACCGGGATCGCCGCCGCGCACATGCCCATGACGGCCTGGTTACCGGTCGCGATGAGCCCCGCGCCGAAGAGGAACGCCGTCTTGTTGACCGGGCCGCCCATGTCGAACGCGATCATCAGCCCGAGGATCGTGCCGAGCAGGATCGCGCTGGTGCCGGTCATCCCGCCGAGCCAGTCGGTCAGATGCTCGAACAGCCAGGAGATCGGCTTCCCGATGACGTCGATGAAGAACAGCCCGAGCGCCGTCGTCGCCACGATCGGGATCACGATGATCGGCATGATCGGCTGCACGAACCTCGGGACGCGTACCTTCTTGATCCACAGCACCAGATACCCGGCGAGGAACCCGGTCATGATCGCCCCGATGAACCCGGCGCCCGCCTTCGAGTCGTACAGCGAACCGGTGTTGGCGATCCACCCGCCGATCATGCCCGGCACGAGCGCGGGCCGGTCGCCGATGGCATAGGCGATGTAGCCGGACAGGATCGGCACCATCAGCGTGAAACCGATCACGCCGATGTTGTTCACGTCCATCCAGAAGGAGTCCTTCGGGATGACCAGACCGCCGGAGGGGTCCGGGTGGCCGCCGAGCGACAGGGAGATCGCGATCAGCAGCCCGCCGACCACGACGAACGGGATCATGTAACTGACCCCGTTCATCAGCGACTTGTACGCGAGACTCCGTTCCTTTCCGCCGGGCGTGGTTGCCGCTGCGGTCGTACCGCCTGCCGTGTGCACCGGCGCGGACCGCACCTGCTCGATCAGCCGCCCGGGATGACGAATGCCCTCGGCGACCCCGACAACGAGGACCCGTTTGCCGGTGAAGCGGCTCAGGTCCACGTCCTTGTCCGCGGCGACGATCACGCCGTCCGCGGTTCTGACATCGTTGTCGTCGAGGACATTTTCAGCCCCGATGGATCCCTGCGTCTCCACCTTCATGTCGATGCCGCGGCTCGCGGCGGCCTGGGCGAGTTTCTCCGCCGCCATGTACGTGTGTGCGATGCCGGTCGGGCACGCGGTCACCGCGAGCAGCTTCAACCGCTGCCCCTCGACACCGCCGCTGCCCGTGGGGGGAGGGCCGGCCGGACTGGTCACGTCGTTCTCCTAACACCTTCGTCGTACGGAACGCCGTCCCGGACGCCCCGCAAGATCGATCAGAGGCTCCTGATCTCCCCGCATCCTGCAACATCGCCGCCCGACTCAAAGACGCGAACACCCCTGATCGCCCGCGTCCGCCCCTTCCCTCCGGTTCGTACGCACCCCCATCGGCGCGCTCCCCGAAGCCCGATCCGATACCGGGCGCCCGCCCGGTTCGGCTGGAACTGTCCGGAGCGGACTGGGGACCGCCGGTCCTACCGGTGTAACTTGGGACGGAGCCAGACGTCGCTGCTGATGGCGGTCGGGCGGTTCCACCGCGGACCGGCCGAGGGAGAGAGGGCCTCCGACGGACTGCGCTGCGCGCACGCGGGCATGCCTGTGTCCTCCTTGGGGCACCCCTGTGTCCGCCGCCGCGCAGATCAGCCGTACCCACCTCGCCCCAACCCCGAGGAGTACCTCGCAATGACGACTGTCGACAACCGACAGGACTTCAAGGTCGCCGATCTCTGCCTGGCCGAGTTCGGCCGCAAGGAGATCACCCTTGCCGAGCACGAGATGCCCGGCCTGATGTCGATCCGCCGGGAGTTCGCCGCCAGCCAGCCGCTGGCCGGCGCCCGCATCATGGGCTCGCTGCACATGACCGTGCAGACCGCCGTCCTCATCGAGACCCTGGTCGCCCTGGGCGCCGAGGTCCGCTGGGTGTCCTGCAACATCTTCTCCACCCAGGACCACGCGGCCGCCGCCATCGCCGTCGGCCCGAACGGCACGCCCGAGAACCCCCAGGGCATCCCGGTCTTCGCCTGGAAGGGCGAGACCCTGGAGGAGTACTGGTGGTGCACGGAGCAGGCGCTGACCTGGCCGAACACCCCCACCGGCGGCCCGAACATGATCCTGGACGACGGCGGCGACGCCACCATGCTCGTCCACAAGGGCGTCGAGTACGAGAAGGCCGGCAAGGTCCCCTCCCTCGACACCGCCGAGTCCGACGAGCACCGCGTCGTCCTCCAGGTCCTCCAGCGCACCATCAGCGAGGGCTCGCAGAAGTGGACCCAGCTCGCCTCGGAGATCCGCGGCGTGACCGAGGAGACCACGACCGGCGTTCACCGTCTCTACGAGATGCACCGCGACGGCACCCTCCTGTTCCCGGCGATCAACGTGAACGACGCCGTCACCAAGTCGAAGTTCGACAACAAGTACGGCTGCCGCCACTCCCTGATCGACGGCATCAACCGCGCCACCGACGTCCTCATCGGCGGCAAGACCGCGGTCGTCTGCGGCTACGGCGACGTGGGCAAGGGCTGCGCGGAATCCCTGCGCGGCCAGGGTGCCCGTGTGATCATCACCGAGATCGACCCGATCTGCGCACTGCAGGCGGCGATGGACGGCTACCAGGTCACGACGCTGGACGAGGTCATCGACAAGGCCGACATCTTCGTCACCACCACCGGCAACAAGGACATCATCATGGCCGCGGACATGGCCAAGATGAAGCACCAGGCGATCGTCGGCAACATCGGCCACTTCGACAACGAGATCGACATGGCCGGCCTCGCGCAGATCCCGGGCATCGTCAAGGACGAGGTCAAGCCGCAGGTCCACACCTGGACGTTCCCCGACGGCAAGGTCCTCATCGTGCTGTCCGAGGGCCGCCTGCTGAACCTGGGCAACGCCACCGGCCACCCCTCGTTCGTGATGTCCAACTCCTTCGCGGACCAGACCCTGGCCCAGATCGAGCTGTTCACCAAGCCCGAGGAGTACCCGACCGACGTCTACGTGCTGCCCAAGCACCTCGACGAGAAGGTCGCCCGCCTCCACCTGGACGCGCTCGGCGTGAAGCTGACCACGCTCCGCCCGGAGCAGGCCGCGTACATCGGCGTAGAGGTCGAGGGCCCGTACAAGTCGGACCACTACCGCTACTGAGCCGACGACCCCGTCCGCTGTGACCGCGTCCGTGCACTGACGCGGTTCTCAGCGGCGGGTTCTCAGCAGCAGATCCTCTGAGGCAGGCCCCCGCACCCCCGTGCCGGGGGCCTGCCCCTTTGGTTCCTTTGGCCGGACCGGCCCGTCAAGACCCAGGACCCCGATGCCCCGCGGCCGATATTCGCTCCACGATCCGCACGATCACACCCCCTTCGCAGACGAGCACTTCCAGTGCGCCCCCGGCCCTTCCGGCTGGCGCTACGTCTCCCAGCTCACCGCCCCCTCCGGCGCTCACCGCGGCTCCGTCGACCTCACACTCGACGAACTCGGCCGCCCCATCCGGCTTGAACTCCACGCGGCGGGCTGGCAGGTGCGCGGCGCCGCCCTCGACGGCGTCACCTGGGTCCGCACCGACCCCACCGGCACCGATGCCGCCGAAGGCAATGTTCGCGCCCACGCCTTCACCGGCACCTCCCCCGCGTTCCTCGTCGCCACCACCCGTCTCCTGCGCCTCACCCCTTCCTCCGCCGCGACCCGCGTCCGCCTGGTCACCCTCACGGACCCGGTCCTCGCTCCGCGCACCGTGGACCAGTCCTGGGCTCTGCTGAAAAGAGAAACACACGGCACTGACAACGGCCCTCTGACCGTGGACGAGTACCAGGTCACAGCCCTGGACACGGGCGAGCAGCACGCCGTGCACATCGTCGGCGACGTCGTTCTCGCGGCCCCCGGCATCGAGTTGGAGGAGCTGGAGTCGCCGCCGTCCGTCTTCGGCTGAGCGACGCCGTTCTCCGGTCGGCCGAAGGAATTACGGTCCGGCCGGTGAGGGGGCTCAGGCGAGGGAGTCTCAGGCGGGCGGCGCGAATCCGCTGGAGGGCCGAGACTCGGTGGGCGATGCCTTCTGCGGCGCCGGGGGCTGCGGGCCGGGCACCGGTGGGACCGGATCGGCTCCCGCGCCGCCCGCGCTGGGCGAAGGGGAACTGGCTGGGGCCGCCCAGCCAACGGGAGCAGGCGCGGGAGCAGCCCCGGAGGTCTGAGGAGGAGTCGAAGGCGGCTGAGGGGCCGAGTTGCCGAAGGCGCCCGGCACACCGGTCCCCGGCCTGAACCTGCCGGCCGATGCGCCCCCGAACGCCTGAGACGCCGAATGGGCGCCGGCCCCACGGTTCCTGAAGGCCCGCCGCATGTCCCGCTCCTGCCGCTCCTGCACCACCGCCGCCAGATACGCGGCCGGCGGAACCCCCTGCGGCGCCGGGGCTCCCGTACGTGCCACGAGATCCGTGGCCAGCCGTTCGGCCATGGCCCAGCCCACCTGCGGATCCAACTGCTGCATCCGCGTCAGGTACTGCCGGATGGCCAGCCACAACCCATCGGGAACGGCCGACAGATCAAGCTCGGCGAAACGTCCCGTCAGCCAGACCGGCGGAGGCGGCACGAAGGACGTCTGCCCGGCGGGCACCCTTTCCCGTACGACCAGAGTGCCCGCGAACACATCCCCGAGTCGCCGACCGCGCGCCGAGACGAGCGAGGCGATACAGGCGACGGTCCCGAACGTCATCAGGATCTCGACCACACCGATCGCACCCCGCACGAGCGCGTGCCGGAACCGGATCGGCCCGCCGTCGTCCCGCACCACACGCAGCCCGAACGCCAGCTTCCCGAGCGAACGCCCATGACTGAGCGTCTCCACCGCTATGGGCGCGCCCACCAGAACCAGCACGAAGGCCGCGATCGACAGCGCGATCTGCGCCGCGTCGTCCAAAGAGGCAGTGGAGAACATCAGAGCCACGCTCACACCGATGTAGGCGGCCATGGCCACGATCAGATCGAGCAACACCGCCAGCGCCCTGCTGGGCAGCCTCGCGGGGCGCAACTCCAGCGCCACCGCCTCGCCCGTCACCAGCTCACTCACGCCTGCCGCCCTTCCCCTGCCCTGCCCCTGGAACAGCCAGTCTGCCAAGCTGAGGGCACATCGTGCCCCAGTACGACAAGCTGATCCCCGACCAGCAGTCGACGAGCAGCCGAGGAGCAGGCAACCAGATGGACCTCGACGTCTTCGTCTCGGCCCACCGAGCCGAGTGGGACCGCCTCGACGCGCTGCTCCGCCGCCAGCGCCGCCTCAACGGCGCCGAGGCCGACGAACTCGTCGCCCTCTACCAGCGGACCGCCACCCATCTGTCTCTGATCCAGTCCAGCGCCCCGGATCCCCAGCTCACCGGTCGCCTCAGCCAACTCGTGGCACGCGCGCGTAGTGCGGTGACAGGAACCCGCCGCGCCTCCTGGCGTGATGTCACGCACTTCCTGGGGCACAGTTTTCCGGCTGCGGTCTACAGGGCACGCCACTGGTGGGTCCCCACCGCGTTGCTGTCGACGGCAGTCGGGATCCTCCTGGGCTGGTGGATAGGTACTCACCCCGAAGTACAGGCATCCATCGCGGCCCCGAGCCAACTGCGCCAACTCACCCGCCCCGGCGGCGAGTACGAGACCTACTACTCCAGCCACCCGGCAGCCGCCTTCTCCGCGCAAGTCTGGACGAACAACGCCCAAGCCGCCGCGATGTGCCTGGTCCTGGGAGTCTTCCTGGGCCTACCGGTCCTCTGGATCCTCTTCGAGAACATGCTCAACCTCGGAGTAGGCATCGGCCTGATGTCATCGGCCGGCCGACTCGACACGTTCCTCGGCCTGATCCTCCCGCACGGCCTGCTCGAACTGACGGCAGTCTTCGTAGCGGCGGGTACCGGAATGCGCCTCGGCTGGACCCTCATCGACCCCGGCCCACGCTCGCGCCGCACCGCCCTCGCGGAAGAGGGCCGAGCCGCCGTGGGCATGGCCATCGGCCTGGCCCTGGTCCTGTTCGTCTCCGGAGCCATCGAAGGCTTCGTCACCCCGTCGGGCCTCCCCACCTGGGCCCGCATCGGCATCGGCGTCATCGCCGAAGGCGCCTTCCTGTCGTACGTCTACGTCCTGGGCGGCCGTGCCGTACGAGCCGGTGAGACAGGCGACGTCGAGGCATCCGAACGCAGCTCGACCGTTCCTACGGCTGCCTGATGTGCGGGCACTCCCGCTGAGCTGCTAGTCTCCTCTTCGCCCCAAAGGAGCCGTTGACACGGACCGGTCGGGGAGGTAGATTCGAACAGTTGCCTAGAACTGGATCTAATCCGGTCGGCAGCAGCGAGTGTCTGTCTGCTTCTGGGAACTTCGATTCCGAAGAAGCCACACTCCCGATGAATCGGAAAAGAGCGGCCGGTAAGTCCGGCCCGGAACTTCTGATAAAGTCGGAGTCGCCGGAAAGGGAAACGCGGAAGCGGGAACCTGGAAAG
>NZ_JBSFKO010000054.1:0-60292 GCF_053598575.1 Streptomyces sp. NPDC001100 | reverse complement strand
CCCTTTACTCGGTCCGCGGAAGCCCGACACTGACAAAGAAGCGAGTGGCCCAACGGCGACTTCCGGCAGCTCAGGGCCACAACAACACCTTCGCCCAGCCCCGCTCCTCACGCACATAACTCAGCCGAACATGCCGCCGTAGCGCATCCCCTTGGAAGAACTCGGCCTCGTCAGGGAAGACGCGGTACAGCGTCCAGGACGGCACCGGTGTCCGCGGCTCGCGTTGGGCGAGTTCCCAGGCTGCTTCAGAGGCCCGGGTCAGCTCGTCCAGGGACGGGAGGACCTCGCTCTGGTGGCCGGTCAGCGCCGCCGCCAGGGCTCCCGTCGAGCGGACGTGCAGGTCCGACTGGGATTCGTCGGGCGGTGCCGGGAGGGCCGGGCCGCGCAGGCGGATCTGGCGGCCGAGGCGGGGCCAGTAGAAGGAGAGGGCGGCGTACGCGAAGTGCTTCAGCTGATGGCCCTTGCGGCTCGTGGCGTGGGTCGCGAAGGACCAGCCGTCCGCGTCCGCGCCGTGCAGCATCACCATCCGTACGTCGGGGAGGCCCTCGTCGTCCCGCGTCGCCAGTGACATCACATGCGGCTCCGTTTCCCCAGCAGCCACCGCCTCCGCGAACCATGTGGCGAAGAGGGCGAGGGGGGTGCCCGGTGCCGTCGTGGGGTCGAACGGGCGCAGTTCGGTCGTTTCGGGGGCCCATACCCGTAGGGACTTCAGCAGGTCGTGGAGGTCCGGTCCGGTTTCCGTTGCCATGGGTCGAGTATCACCTCGACCCGGTGCCGGGTCCGAAGTCGTATGCGGTGAAGTCCGCGACCGGGCGGTATCCGATCCGTTGGTAGAGGGCGTTGCTGGTCGGGTTCGCGAGGTCGGTGAAGAGCAGTACCTCGGCCGCGCCCGCCGCGCGCGCGGCCCGGCTGACCTCCGCCGTGGCGGCGCCGGCGTAACCGCGGCCCCGCAGGTCCGCCGGTGTGTAGACGGGGGCGACCCGGATCTGGCCGGCCACCTTCGCCGTGACGCCGGCCATCGACACGGGTGTTCCGTCGGGGGTCTCCCAGAACGTGACGCCGCCGTACGAGATCCGCGCGTCGGCCCAGGCTGCCGAGCCGAGCACGGCGCCGTGCTCGCCGATCGCCTGCACGAACTCGTCGTGCCAGCACATGAGTTGTTCGCGGTCCTTTGCCACCGCGACTCTTGGGCGGCCGGGAGGGGCGGGGGTCGGGATCGCCAACTCGGCGAGGCGGTAGAGGCGTTGGCGGACGCCGATCTCCGGTTCGGCTCCGGTTCGTCCTCGCCATGCTTCCGCGAAGGCCGTCGCCGTGTCCTGTTCGGCCATGACGCCGGGCAACTCGACGCCTTGGTCAGCGAGTTGGGACGCCAGTGCTTCGGCCTCGTCGGGGGTGAGGCGGGTCGACATGAGGCGGCCGGGGGGTGTGCGGAAGAAGGCGGCGGTGACGGTGCCGTCGCGTTCCAGGACGCCGAACTCCGGGTCGCCGTCGCCGAAGA
The DNA here is from genome assembly GCF_053598575.1 of Streptomyces sp. NPDC001100. Classification (NCBI taxonomy): domain Bacteria; kingdom Bacillati; phylum Actinomycetota; class Actinomycetes; order Kitasatosporales; family Streptomycetaceae; genus Streptomyces; species Streptomyces sp. NPDC001100. Next base: position 58,794 of record NZ_JBSFKO010000054.1, on the reverse strand, counting down.
CGTGCCGCCCGCGTCTGCGCAGGGTGTCCGTCACCGTCAGCTGAATCGTGTGGTGGGCGGGGCGGGACTGGAGGAAGTCCCCTGCCAGGCCCAGGAATTGGTCCAGGTCCGCGGTGAGGTGCCAGGCGGGGGTCGTCGTCACAGTTCTACCTCCGGGTCGGTCGCCAGGCGGCCGTGCAGATGGACGTCGCGGAACGCGTCGCGTCGGCCCGCCTCGAACATCGCTCCGCGCAGTGTTCCCTCGGCGGGGAAGCCGCAGCGTTCGGCGATGTGGCAGGAGGCGTGGTGGCCGAGGGCGTGGCCGAGTTCGAGGCGGTGCAGGCCCAGGTCGGTCAGGGCCCAGCGGGCGGCGAGGGTGAGGGCGCGGATCGCGACGTGCCGGCCGCGGGCCTCGGGGAGGGTCCAGTAGCCGACGCGGGCGACGCTGATCAGGTGGTCGATGTCGTTGACGCCGATGTGTCCGAGGGTCGTGCCGTCGGCGGCGTCCATGACGCGGAAGGAGGCGCTGACGCCGTCCTGGGCGCCCTCGGCGCGGGAGCGGAGCGAGTTGCGGGCGCCGGTGAGGTCCGTGATCGGGCGGAGTGGGGTGTTCCAGCGCTGGAAGTCGGGGTCGGACACTCCGCGCAGCCAGTCCGCGACATCGGTGTCGTCGTCGGGGTCCCAGGGGCGCAGCCGCAGTCCGTGGCCGTTCAGCTCGGGCAGCGGGTGCTGAACGGACCGCTCGCGTATGTGGGCCATCGAGCCATTGAATCAAGTGCCTCGTGCACCGGGTGCGTCATTTTTCCCCGGCATGCGTCCTGAACACCGGTATCCCCTCCCGGAACACCGCCTCGACGGGCGTTCCGGCGCATAGGGCGGCCGGGTCGGAGTCCACCAGTTCCGTCATCATGCGCGGGCCCTCCGCGAGGTCGACGACGGCGGCGACGTACGGCACACGCCCCCCGAAGGGCGGCAGGTCGTTGCGGTGGACGACGGACCAGGTGTAGAGGGTGGCGTGGCCGCTCGCGGTCTCCCAGGTGACGTTCTCGCTCCAGCAGTGGGGGCAGAACTCGCGCGGGTAGTGGTGGGGCCGGCCGCAGTCGGCGCAGCGGCGGATCAGCAGTCTGCCCTGGCCGGCGGCGTCCCAGTAGGTGCGGGTGAACGCGTCGGGCTCGGGGAGGTCGAAGCGGGGGGCGGTGGTCATCGGAACCATCCGAGCGCGTCGTCCAGCGACCACACCTGCCAGGACATCGCGAGCAGCGCCACGACCGAGATGAGCGCCATCATCGCGTTCTGCCCCTGCTCCGCCCAGTCGTGGATCATGAGGGTGAAGTAGAGGACGTTGAGGAGCAGGCCTCCGACGAGGGCGACCGGGGTGAGGAATCCGACCACCAGGCCGAGGCCGACCGCGAGTTCGGCGTAGACGACGACGTACGCCATGGTGCGCGGGCGTGGCGCGACCATCACGTCGAAGCCCGAACGGACCGCGTTCCAGCGGTGTTTGGCGGCGACGTCGGCGGCCCAGGCGATGCCGGTGCCGCGTTCGAACCAGGCTTTCTTGTCCTTGTGCCGCCAGCTCTCCAGCCACCACAGGCCGAGTCCTATGCGGAGGACCGCGAGCCATTCCGCTCCGTCGAGCCAGATCGCATCCATGAATCTGACGGTACGTCAGAAGCTGAGGAAAGCCGAGAGGGGGCCATGAAAATCCTGTGCACGGGCCGTGCCGCTGTGGGTCGGCCATGAATCCCGGCAGATTGTTGACGATTTTGTTCGCGCCCCCTTACGTTCGCAAGCGCAAGGCCAGAAAGCGGTCCGGAAGACGCGGTCGGCAAGACGCGGTCGGGAACAGTCGGGAAGACGAGAGGCAGCACGGTGAAGCACAGGGCAGTGAAGCGCAGGACGGTAGTCATGGGCATCGGCGCCACCGCCGGTGTCGCGGCGGTCGGCGGCATCGCGCTCAGCGCGAACGCGAGCGACTCGAAGACGTCGTCGTCCTCCACCTCGTCGGACGCGCTGGTCTTCGACCCGGACGCCTACACGAAGCTGACGAAGACGATCACGGACACCGAGGGCACGGAGCACAAGGTCGTCTACCACTTCTGGAAGGCGATCACCTACGTCGCCGAGCCGGTCGACGCCACCTACCAGTCGCTGATCGTCAGCGCCCCGGTGGAGATCGACGGCAAGGCGGTCGACGCGAGCAACGCGCCGATCCTGTTCGCCAACTCCGTCGGCGGCTATCTGCCCGCCTCCGTGGCGACCGCCACCGAGGTCGGCGGCGGCGGTTCGGCGATGGGCGGCGGCGCGGCACCCAGTGGTGCGCCCAGCGGCTCGGCCGCCCCCAGCGCGTCGGCCTCCGCCTCCGCCCCCGGCGCCAACGGCAACACCAACGCCACCGGGGGCGCGACCTCCAGCAACCAACTCCTCGCGCTGGCCGCCGGCTACGTCGTGATCGAGCCCGGCGCCCGCGGCCGTACCCTCAAGAACTCCAGCGGCGAGTACTACGGCACCGCCCCGGCCGCGATCGTCGACCTCAAGGCCGCCGTCCGGTACGTGAAGGCCAACAAGGGGCGTATCCCCGGCAACGTCGAGCGGATCGTCTCGGCAGGCACCAGCGCGGGTGGCGCCCTCTCCTCCCTGCTGGGCGCGTCCGGTGACAGCCCGATCTACGACAAGTACCTGAAGGAGATCGGCGCGGCCGACGCCTCCGACGCGATCTTCGCGACCGGCGCCTGGTGCCCGATCACCGACCTGGAGCACGCGGACGGCGCCTACGAGTGGAACTGGGGCGCCAACGACCTGAGCACCGGCAAGCTGGTCGACCAGACGGTGTCGAAGGCGCTGCAAGCACAATTCGCCGAGTACCAGGCCGGGTTGAAGCTGCGCGGCCTCGGCGGCTTCGGTCCGCTGAACGCGCGCAACCTCGACGAGTACATGGTCAAGCAGTACCTGGAGCCGTCGGCCACCACCTACCTCGCCGCCCTGTCGGACTCCGCCCGCGAGACCTATCTGAAGGCCAACACCTTCATCACCTGGTCCGGCGGCAGGGCCACCTTCACCTGGGCCGACTTCCTCACCCACGTCGGCGCCCGCAAGAAGGACACCCCGGCCTTCGACGCCTTCGACCTGTCGGCCGGCGAGAACAACGAGTTCGGCACGGGCACGACCCTGGCCCGCCACTTCACGGCGTACGGCGCGAAGAACGACTCCACGGGCCTCAGCAGCAAGCGCGTCGCGAGCGACGTCCCCGCGAAGCTCGACCTGATGAACCCGATGCACCACCTGGTCGAGAAGGTGAACCCGAACCGCTCCAGGCACTGGTGGATCCGCCTGGGCACCAAGGACTCGGACACCTCGCTGACGGTCGCCGCCAACCTCGCCGCCCGCCTCGACAACCTGGGCGACGACGTGAACCACATCTACTACTGGGACGAGGGCCACGGCGCAAACACCGACCCGGGCGACTTCATCACGTGGATCGGCCAGGTGACGGGCCACCGGGCCAAGCACGGCAAGTAGCCCGCGAGGGCGGTGGGGTGGGTCCCGCGACCGCGCCCACCCCGCCCCCACAACCAGAGGCTCTACGCCACCGATCTCACCCGGTCCTCCACACCCGTGATCAATCCGCAACCAATTCCGGTCTTGACCGAGACCCATCAACGTGGGACGTGATTACGCTCGCGCTCATGGCCGACTCCACAGCGTCCCCGACCCCGGCGCAGCAGAACCACGCAGACCGCCCCGTGTACGTCGTCGGCGGCGGCCCCGGCGGACTCGCCGCCGCGTACGCGCTGCGCGCGCGGGGCATCCGCGCCGTCGTACTGGAGCGGTCGGACCGGGTCGGGGCGTCCTGGCGCGGGCACTACGACCGCCTCCACCTGCACACCACCCGGCGGCTCTCGGGCCTGCCGGGCCTCGCGATGCCGCGCCGTTTCGGGCGCTGGGTCGCGCGCGACGACGTGGTGCGCTATCTGGAGAAGTACGCCGAGGTCCACGAGCTGGAGATCGTCACCGGTGTCGAGGTCTCCCGCATCGAGCGCTCGGCCGACGGCGCCGGCTGGCTGCTGCACGCCACCGGCGGCCGTGAGCTGACCGGCCGCGCGGTCGTCGTCGCCACCGGCACCAACCACACCCCCCGGCTGCCCGACTGGCCCGGCCGCGACACCTACACCGGCGAGCTCCTGCACGCCGCCGACTACCGCAACCCGCAGCCGTACGCGGGCCGGGACGTCCTGGTCGTCGGCGTCGGCAACACAGGTGCGGAGATCGCCGTCGACCTGGTGGAGGGCGGCGCGGCGCGCGTACGGCTCTCCGTGCGCACCACCCCGCACATCGTGCGCCGCTCGACCGCGGGCTGGGCCGCCCAGTACACGGGCATCGTCGTACGACGGCTGCCGGTCCGCCTCGTCGACCGGCTCGCGGGGCCGATGGCCAAGCTGAGCGTGCCGGACCTGTCGGAGCAGGGGCTCGCGCGGCCCGACACCGGGCTGTACAGCCGGGTCAAGGACGGGTCGATCCCGGTGCAGGACGTCGGTCTGATCGACGCCGTGCGCAAGGGGCGGGTGGAGATCGTGGCGGCCGTGGAGTCGTTCGAGGACGGCAAGGTGGTGCTGGCCGACGGTGAGCGGATCGAGCCGGACGCCGTCGTCGCGGCCACGGGTTACGTCCGCTCGCTGGAGGGTCTCGTCGGCCACCTCGGCGTGCTGGACGCGCGCGGGAAGCCGGTCGTGCACGGCGCCCGCTCCCCGAAGGACGCGCCCGGCCTGTACTTCACCGGCTTCACCAACCCCATCAGCGGCATGCTCCGCGAGCTGGCGATCGACGCGGAGAAGATCGCGAAGACCCTCGCCAAGTCCGCCCGCAGGAGCGTCACGCGCTAGGTTCCGCCCGTTCTTTGCGTGCACGACAGTTCCTGACGCAGTGTCAGTTCAGTAATCTGACAGTGCGTCAGTTAATTGTGCTGTCACGACTGTCACACAGGAGCGGGCGGACCGATGCTTGGATCAACCCACGGCACCCTCACCACCGACTCCCGCCGGGCCCGGGTCATCGCCTGCGGTGAGCAACCCGGCCCCGCCGTCCACGGAAGGCCCGCCGACGTCGACGATCTCGATGTCGGCGGGCGGCCGTTGTACGCCGGCGTACCCGACCTGGACCGTTTCTTCCGCCCCGAGTCGGTCGCCGTGATCGGCGCCTCGGACGCGGAGGGACGCCCGAACACGGGCATCACCCGCCAGCTCATGGCCTGGGCCGACCGGGTGGGGGCGCGCCTGCACCCGGTGCATCCCACCCGTACGACGGTCTTCGGCGTCCCCTGCTTCCCCAGCGTCCCCGATCTCCCCGAACAGGTCGACCTGGCCGTGGTGCTGGTGGCCGACCCGCTCCCCGTCATCGAGCAACTGGCCGAGGCGAAGGCGAAGTTCGCGGTCGCCTTCGCGTCCGGCTTCGCGGAGACGGGCGAGGAGGGCGCACTGGCGCAGGAGCGACTCGCCGCCGCCGTGAGCCGGTCCGGGCTCCGTCTGCTCGGCCCGAACACCAACCTCAACGCCTTCGAGAACTTCCGCGAGGACCTGGACGGCCCCGCGATCGCGCTCATCACCCAGTCCGGCCACCAGGGCCGCCCGGTGTTCGCCCTCCAGGAACTCGGCATCCGCCTCTCCCACTGGGCACCCACCGGCAACGAGGCCGACCTGGAAACGGCCGACTTCATCTCCTACTTCGCCGAACGCCCCGAAGTCGGCGCCATAGCCTGCTACTTGGAGGGCCTCAAGGACGGCCGCGCCTTCCTGCTCGCCGCCGACCGCGCCGCCCGCCGCAAGGTGCCCGTCGTCGCGGTGAAGGTCGGCCGCACCGAGACCGGGGCCCGTACCGCCGCCTCCCACACCGGCAAACTCACCGGTGCGGACACGGTGGTGGACGCGGCGATGCGCCAGTACGGCGTGCTGCGCGTCGACGGCCTGGACGAACTCCAGGACACGGCAAGCCTGTTGGCGCGGGCGAAGGCGCCCGTCGCGGACGGGGTCGTCGTGTACTCGATCTCCGGCGGCACCGGCGCCCACTTCGCCGACCTGGCGAGCGAGGCGGGGCTACGACTGCCGCAGCTGTCGGCCGCCAAGCAGGCCGAGCTGCACGAGTGGATACCGCCGTACCTGAGCGTGGCGAACCCGGTGGACAACGGCGGTCACCCGGTGGGCGACTGGCGCGGCCGGAAGATCATCGACGCGATCCTCGACGACCCGGAGGTGGGCGTCCTGGTGTGCCCGATCACGGGCCCCTTCCCGCCGCTGAGCGACAAGCTGGTCGAGGACCTGGTCGCCGCGGCCGAACGCACCGACAAGCTGGTGTGCGTGGTGTGGGGTTCACCGGTCGGCACCGAACCGGCCTACCGGGACGTCCTGTTGGGCTCCTCCCGGGTGGCCACCTTCCGGACGGTCGGCAACTGCATCACGGCACTGCGCGCCTACTTCTCCCACCACCGCTTCGTCCACGCCTACCGCTCCCCCTTCGACGAGGCCCCCCGCGCCCTCTCCCCCTCCTTCCGCAAGGCCCAGGCCCTGATGCGCCCCGGCCAGCAGCTGAGCGAGCACGCGGCGAAACAACTGCTGCGGGCCTACGGCATCCGGGTGCCCCGCGAGCAGCTGGTGACCAGCGCGGCGGCGGCCGTACGGGCGGCGGGCCTGGTGGGCTACCCGGTGGTGATGAAGGCGTCGGGCGGCCAGATCGCCCACAAGACGGAACTGGGCCTGGTGAAGGTCGGACTGACCTCGGCCAGCCAGGTCCGCGATGCCTACCGCGAGTTGACCGACATCGCCCGCTACGAGGACGTGACCCTCGACGGCGTGCTGGTCTGCCAGATGGTCGAGCGGGGCGTCGAGATGGTGGTGGGCGTCACCCAGGACGACCTGTTCGGGCCGACGGTGACGGTCGGGCTTGGCGGGGTGCTGGTCGAGGTCTTGCGGGACGTGGCCGTACGGGTGCCGCCGTTCGGCGAGGACCAGGCGGCCACGATGCTCGGCGAACTGCGCGGCCGTCCCCTGCTCGACGGGGTACGGGGGCGACCGCCGGCGGACCTGGACGCGCTGGTGGAGGTGATCCTGCGCGTGCAGCGCATGGCCCTCGAACTGGGCGACGTGCTCTCCGAGTTGGACATCAACCCGCTGATGGTGCTGCCCCGGGGACAGGGCGCGGTGGCCCTGGACGCGCTGGCGGTGTGCCGATGAGCGAGGTCGTGCACACCGTCTCGGGCCAGGTCGCGTACCTCACCCTGAACCGCCCCGAGGCCATGAACGCGATCACCCCGGACCAACGGAACCTTCTGATCGCCACCTTGAACGACGCATCGGCCGACCCGTCCGTACGGGCGGTGGTCCTCACCGGCACCGGACGCGGCTTCTGCGCGGGCGCCGACCTGAGGGGCGGCGGGGCGGCGAACGGCGAACGGGTGGCCGGAGACGTGGCCCGCACGATCCGCCTGGGCGCGCAACGCCTGATCGCCGCCGTCCTGGACTGCGAGAAACCGGTGATCGCCGCGGTGAACGGCACGGCGGCGGGCCTGGGCGCGCATCTGGCCCTCGCCTGCGACCTCGTCCTGGCCGCGGAGTCGGCGCGGTTCATCGAGGTGTTCGTCCGCCGGGGCCTGATCCCGGACGGCGGCGGCGCCTATCTGCTCCCCCGCCTGATCGGCCCGCAGCGGGCGAAGGAGCTGATGTTCTTCGGCGACGTCCTGACCGCCACGGACGCGGAACGCCTCGGCCTCGTCAACCGGGTGGTCCCGGACGGGGAGTTGGAGAAGACGGCCCGCGAGTGGGCGCACCGCCTGGCCACCGGCCCGACCCGCGCCCTCGCCCTCACCAAGCAGCTCGTCAACGCCTCCCTGGACAGCGACCGCGCGACCGCGTTCGCGGCGGAGGCGGCGGCCCAGGAGATCAACATGACGACACAGGACGCGAGGGAGGGCGTGGCGAGCTTCGTGGAGCGGCGGAGTCCGGAGTACCGGGGACGCTGATGCCCGCGCGGCGGACCTCGCTCTCTACGCTGTGTGGATGCTGTCGTACGGAGAAATGACGCCGCCCGAACAGGAGTTGTGGGACGCCTTCCCCGAAGGCCGTCTGGTGGACCTGCGCGTGGGCGCACCGGACGAGAACGATCCGGCGGAGGGGGCGGGCTGGGGACCCGAGCGGACGCTTCGGGCCGCTGTCGTGACGGCACTGGCGCGGGGAGCCAACGCCGCACCGCCGGGGTCGGTCACCGCGCTGCGGGTCATCGGTGCGCGGATCACCGGCCAACTCGACCTGGCCGACGCGGAGATCGGGCACCTGCTGCGGTTCGAGGGCTGCTGGTTCGAGGAGGGTCCGAGTCTCCGCGGAGCCGCCACCCGGACGATCGGCATCGCCGGCTGCCAGGTACCGGGCATCGACGCCACGTTGGCCTCCGTCGAGGGCACCCTCGACCTGAGGCGTTCGGTCCTGCACGGCAGACTGTCGCTCATGCGGGCGCGGATCGCGGGCGAACTGCAGCTGGGCGGGGCGGTGTTGTCGGACCCGGAAGGCTGGGCGCTGTTCGCCGGCGGTCTGGTCATGGAGGGCGGGATCTTCTGCCGTCGGGGATTCACCGCCCACGGGGGGATCCGGCTGCTGGGGGCCCACCTGCCCGGCGGCCTGTTCATGGAGGGCGCCCGCCTCGACAACCCCGACGGCCCCGCGCTCGTCGCGGACAACGCGGTGGCCCAGACCGTGGCCTTCTCGGAGGGCTTCACCGCCACCGGGACCGTGCAGCTGCGCGGCGCCCAGATATCCGACCAACTCACCTTCGACAGCGCCTTTTTGAGCGGGCCGGACGTGGCCCTGGACTGCTCACGGATGCAGGCGGGCGAGCTCCACTTCACACCCGCCGCACCCCCTTCCGGTGCGGTGGACCTGCGCGGGGCCCGTGTCTCGGTCCTGCACGACGGCGAGAACAGCTGGCCGGACGTCGTACGGCTCCAGGGGTTCGACTACGCCTCCGTCCAGTCCGAGGACGGTCTGCGCGGCTACGACGTGAACCGCCGCGTCGAGTGGGTCCGCCGCGAGCCCGGCTACGCCCCGCAGCCCTACGAGCAGTTGGCGAGCTGGTACCGACAGGTCGGCCACGAGGACGACGCCCGCAAGGTGCTGCTGGCCAAGCAGCGCCACCGCCGCAGCACCCTGCATCCGGCCGGCCGGGTGTGGGGGCACCTGCTCGATGCCGTGGTCGGCTACGGCTACCGGCCCTGGCTGGCCGGAGTGTGGATCGTGGCCCTGGCCGTCCTCGGCACGGTCGTCTTCGGTCACCAGAAGCCGATCCGGGTCCAGGCCGGGCAAGGACCGCGGTTCAACGCCCTCGTCTACACCCTCGACCTGCTGATCCCGTTCGGCGGCCTCGGCCAGCGCACCACCTGGTACTGGGCGGAGGGAAGCTCCGCGCAATGGCTCTCCTACGCCCTGATCGCGGCGGGCTGGCTGCTCACGACCGCCGTGGTCGCGGGCGTGACCCGGTCGCTGAACAAGAGCTGAGACCCCCGCCGACGTGCTCGGCGGGGGTCCCCGCGTGCCGGCCGCGCGCCGCGCGTCAGTCCAACAGGCCGTCGTAGTCCGGGAGTTTGTACGTCGTGTCCGCGTAACCGCCCGTCAGGTCGGTCGTGTTGTTGCCGATGTTGGCGACGATGTCGTAGCCGTTCGCCTCGATCGCCTTGCGCTGGGAGGTCTTGAAGTCGGCGACGCTCTCGCTCGCGATGTCGATGAGCGTGCGGGTGTAGAGGCCCTCGACGGTGTAACCGACGTTCGTCAGGTTGTACTTGGTGGCCACGTCGATCAGGTTGGTGCGGGCGCTGACGAAGAAGACGCTGACCCCCTTGGCGTGCGCGTCCTTGGCCAGGGCGAGTACCGGTGCGGTGGCCGGGGTGGGGTAGCCGCCCTCGAAGTAGGACGCCAGCGAGGTGTTGTCGATGTCGAGGACGATCGCCAGCCTGGCGCCCGAGGTGTTGGCGGCGGCACGGGAGTCGACGTAGGTCTGCGCGGGGCCGGTGACGGCGGCGACGTCGGACAGCCACTGGGACTCGGTGACGGTCGAGTCGGCGGCCTGCGCGGGCAGGGCGGCGGCGAGGGTCAGGGCGAGGCCGGCCACGGCGGCAACTGCGGTGCCGCGTGCGGTGAGACGGTTCATCGGGTGGATGCTCCTCGGGGGTCGCGGCGGCCACCGGTTCCGTACCGGCGGCGGTCGTTGCGGAACTCTGCTGCGGACGGGTGTGCGGGGAGTGACTCAGGGAGGTCCGTGCGGCGTCGTAACTCCCATGTTCTTCCCGGGAGTCTGTGAACGAGCTGTCGGAACCCCCGCCGCCCGCACCCCTTCCTATCTGATGGCCCGTCAGCTTCAATGGGTGGTGTGATGGGACACGCAGGAGCGGCCGCCGCCGCCGTCCGCTACCTCAGGTCGTCCGGAGGCGCTCCGGCCGCGCAGCCTGTCGAGGCGCTGCCGCGGCCGGAGCTCCGGTGCGTCGCGGACGACGAGCGCGCACCGGTCGAGCACGGCGAATTCCGGCGCGTGCTGGGCCACTTCGCGACCGGCGTGACGGTGATCACCGCCCCCGCGGCGGCCGGCGAGCCCGGCCCCGCCGGCTTCGCCTGCCAGTCGTTCTCCGCGCTCTCCCTCGACCCGCCGCTCGTCGTCTTCATGGTCGGCCGTACGTCCACGACCTGGCCGCGCATCGCCCGCGCCGGCGTCTTCTGCGTGAACGTACTCGCCGCCCACCAGGGCGAGTTGTGCCGCGGCTTCGCGGTGCGCGGCACCGACAAGTTCGCCGGCGTGCCGTACGACGCCTCCCCGGTCTCCGGCTCCCCGCGCCTGGCCGGCGCCGCCGCCTGGATCGACTGCACGATCCACGCGGTGCACACCGGGGGCGACCATCTGATCGTGGTGGGGCGGGTGGACGGGCTGGGCACGGCGGAGGACGGGGACGAGGCACCGCTGTTGTTCCACCGGGGCCGGTTCCTCTGATTGCTCCTCAGTTCCCCTGAGTAACCCGCACTGCGGTTCTGGGCCCACGTACTCATGAACGTCCGCCGCTCCTCCGACAGCCTTGCTCCCAGACCGATTCGAGCATCCGACCGGGGGACCTCGACCATGAGCCAGCGCACGCGAGTCGCCGTTCTCGCTTCCGTCCTGCTATCCACCGCCGCGCTGCTGTCCGCCTGCTCGTTCTCCATGGAGGACGCCATGTGCGGCTCGGGCGAGTACCCGGTCCTGGCCGTGGGCAGCACCGCGGGCGGCGCCTGCGTCAAGAACGGCGACGCCCCGCCGAGCGGCTACACGCGCTACCCGAAGGGGAAGGTGCCGCAGCACGTCGGCGACAAGTGGGACACCTACTGGGAGACCCACACCGTGGACGCGAAGGGGAACGTCACCTCGGCCCCGTAGCCGTCACGCCACGGCCACCGGCCGCATGCCCACGACCGGCCGCCGCCGGATCACCAGCGCCATCAGCGCCGCCACAGCGCACAGCGCCCCGGACACGTACCAGACCATGTCGTACGAGCCGAACGCGTCCCGTGCGACCCCGCCCAGGAAGGCGACGAGCGCCGCGCCGATCTGGTGCGAGGCGAGCACCCAGCCGAAGACGATCGCGCTGTCCTCGCCGTACTGCTCGCGGCACAGGGCGAGGGTCGGGGGGACGGTGGCGACCCAGTCGAGGCCGTAGAAGACGATGAAGAAGAGCATGGGCGGGTGGACCGTCGGCGCCAGCAGCATGGGGAGGAAGAGGAGGGAGATGCCGCGCAGGGCGTAGTAGACGGCGAGCAGGCGGCGGGGTTCGAAGCGGTCGGTGAACCAGCCGGAGGCGATCGTGCCGACCACGTCGAAGACGCCGATCACCGCGAGCAGCGAGGCCGCGGCCGTGATGGGCATGCCGTGGTCGTGGGCCGCGGGCACGAAGTGGGTCTGGATCAGGCCGTTGGTGGAGGCGCCGCAGATCGCGAAGGTGCCGGCCAGCAGCCAGAAGGGGCCGGTGCGGACCGCCTTGAACAGGACGGAGACCGTGCGACGGGCCGCGCCCGGCACGGGTTCCGGCTTCGGTACGAACTCCGTCGCGCCGTACGGCTTCGCGCCCACGTCCGCCGGGTGGTCGCGCAGCAGCAGCCACACGAAGGGGACGACCGTGAGGGCCGCGAGGGAGACGGTCACGGCCGCCGGGCGCCAGCTGTGCTCCTCGACTATCCAGGACAGCAGCGGCAGGAAGATCAGCTGGCCGGAGGCCGAGGCGGCGGTGAGGATGCCGGTGACCAGGCCCTTCCGCTCGGTGAACCAGCGGTTGGTGACCGTCGCGGCGAAGGCCAGCGCCATCGAACCACTGCCCAGACCCACCAACAGGCCCCAGCACAGCAGGAGTTGCCAAGGCGCGGTCATCCACACCGTCAGGCCGGAGCCGAGCGCGATCACGGTCAGCGCGACCGCGACGACGCGCCTGATCCCGAAGCGGTCCATCAGCGCCGCCGCGAAGGGGGCCGTCAGTCCGTACAGCGCGAGGTTGATGGAGGCCGCGGCCCCGATCGTCCCGCGCGACCAGCCGAACTCCTGGTGCAGCGGATCGATCAGCAGCCCCGGCAGCGAACGGAAGGCCGCCGCGCCGATGATCGTCACGAAGGTGACGGCGGCGACGAACCAGGCGCGGTGGATGCGTAGGCGCGGGGTGGGCCGGGCTTCGGTCGGAGCGGCGGTCGGTTCCGTTGTCTGGGTCACGCCATACAGCTTCCGGCCTGCGACGGATCCGATCCATTGGCCCGAAGGACAGCATTCACTAGGATCGGGCCATACAATCGGGTCATGGCCACAGTCACCGCGACCGCCAATGCCACCGCCACCGCCACCGACGGTTTCCGCCCGCACCGTGTCGTCGTGCTCGCCCTCGACGGGCTGCTCCCCTTCGAGCTGGGCATCCCGCACCGGATCTTCGGGCGGCCCAGGGACGCCGAGGGGCGGCTGCTGTACGAGGTCGTGACGTGTTCGGTCCGGCCGCCGGGCCCCGTCGACACCGACGCCGACTTCGCCGTCCAGGTCCCGAACGGGCCGGAGGCGCTGGCCACCGCCGACACGGTGATCGTCCCGGCGTCGTACGAACTCGGCCCCGTCTTCGAGGAGGGTGTCCTCACCCCCGAACTCGCCGCCGCCTTCGCCCACATCCGCCCCGGCACCCGCCTCGCGTCGATCTGCACGGGCGTCTACGTCCTCGCCGCCGCAGGTCTCCTCGACGGGCGCCCGGCGACCACGCACTGGGCGGACGCCGAACGCTTCCAGCGGCTCTTCCCGCGGATCGAGGTCGACGCGGACGTGCTGTTCATCGACGACGGCGACGTCCTGACCTCGGCGGGTGTCGCGGCCGGGATCGATCTGTGCCTGCACATGGTCCGCCGGGACTTCGGCACCGCCGTCGCCAACGACGTGGCCCGCCGCACGGTCGTACCGCCGCACCGTGACGGCGGGCAGGCGCAGTACATCCACCGCCCGGTCCCCGACCCGCAGTTGGCGACCACGACCGCCGCCCGGGCCTGGGCGCTGGGCCGGCTGCACGAGCCGATCCAGCTGCGCGACATGGCGGAGCAGGAGGCGATGTCCGTACGCACCTTCACCCGTCGCTTCCGCGAGGAGGTCGGGGTCAGCCCCGGCCAGTGGCTCACCCAGCAGCGCGTCGAACGCGCCCGGCACCTGCTGGAGTCCACCGACCTGTCCATGGACCAGGTGGCCACGGACGCGGGCTTCGGCACCGCCCAGTCGATGCGCCAGCATCTGCAGGCGGCGCTCGGAGTCACTCCGACGGCCTACCGCCGCACGTTCCGCACGGGCACCGCCGGCAGGTCCGGCAGGTCCGAGGGCAGCGGATCCAGGAGTTACGGCGGTGTCGGCGCCGCGTCCTGAACCCGTGCCCCGGGCATCTCGCCCTCCTGCCGGTCAGCCCGCGACGATGCCCTCCCCGCCGACGGCGCCCGGCACCACGACCGAGCCGATCTCGGTGAGCGCCCCGTTCTTGTCGACCCGGAACTCGTCGACGATGCCCTTGATTCCGGTCTGGACGTACAGGTACCGGCCGTCCGAGGAGGCCGCCGCGTCCACCGTGCCGGCGTCGGTCGCCGTGTTGCCCAGCGCGGTCAACTTGCCCTGGGGGCCGACCCGGTAGCCGGACACCGTACCGCTGGCGGCGTTGGAGACGTACACGTTGCCCGCGGCCGTGACCGCCCAGCAGGTGGCGGCCTGGCCGGTCGCGACGGTGCCCTTCGCGGTCAGTCCGCCGTCACGGGCGACGGCGAAGGTGCCCACCGAGTTCGTCCCGGCCTCCGTCACATGGATCCGCCCGGCGGAGTCGAAGTCGAAGCCGAACGGCACGGCCCCCGGCAGCGGGGTCACCACGGGCCGCGCGGACGGGCCGCCGTACCGGCTGACCGGGAAGACGTCGATGCTCTGCCCGGCGGCCTTGGTGGTGACCACGAGCTTGGAGCCGTCGGGAGTGAAGGAGATCTGCCCTATGGCCGAAGCGGTCGCGGCCAGGCCGAGTTCGCGGTGCCAGGCGGGAACCTTGACCAGCCGCTCGCCGGTCCGCACGAAGCCCTGCACGGAACCGCCGCCGAGCGCGTTGGCGACGTAGACGCGGTCGCCGTGGAAGGTGACGCTGACCGGGAACTGCCCGCCACTGGAGATCTCCTGGACGCGGCGCAGGTGGGTGCCGTGCACGGCGAAGACGGTCACGGTGTCGCTGCCCGCGTTGACGGCGTAGAGCAGCTGGTTGTGCCGGTCGTAGGCGAGCGACCCCTGCGAGGCCAGGTGGTCGGCGACGGTGCCTGCCAGGACGCCACCCTTGCCCCCGGTGCGGTAGACGCCCTTCTGGCCGAGGGTGCCGTCGGCGGCGCGGTCGTAGGCGACCACGGAGTTGGCGGTCGTGTCGTCGGTCTGCACGAACACCGCCGAACTGCCGTGGTGGGCGCGGGAGTCGGAGCCGCGGTGCCCGTCGGCGGCGCTGGCGGCGGGGGCGGCGAAGAGGGCCCCGGCGGCGAGCGCGACGGCGCCCGTACCCGCCGTGCGGGCGATCCGGGCGGCGCGGGAGGTGCGGGAGGCACGGGCCTTGGCGAGAGCCATGTGTGGGTACTCCTCTTGCGGAAAACGGCATGCGGAACGAACGCGGAACGCGGGATCAGGAACCGGAGGAGCGACTCGCGCTCACTGCCGGACGGCTGTAACGCTAGCCCGCGACCGCGGTACATAAGCGGACAAAAATCTCACCAGGGTACGACGTCCGAGCTTCGTAAGAATCACCGCCGACTCCACCGACCTCGCGTCGCAAACGCCACCAACTCCCCTTCGCGACCGGCAACTTCAGGGACCGAACGGCCCGGCCCGATCCCCGCCGTCAGCCACCGGCCCGCCACCGGCACCCTCATCTCGACCCGCACTTCAGGGACCGAACGGTCCGGCGCGATCTCCGCCGCCGGCCACCGCCCCGCCGCCGACACCCCATCGCGACCCGCAACTTCAGGGACCGAACGGCCCGGCCCGATCCCCGCCGTCGACCACCGCCCCGCCGCCGACACCCCCATCCGCCACGGCGACATCGGCGACATCGGCACCCTCCGACACCCGGCCCGCCCCCGACACCCGGCCCGCACGCCGCACCTCCCCCCACCACCCGGTCACGGTCAGCAGCGCGGTCAGGGCCACTCCCGCCAGGATCGCCGTCGACGGCGCCGTCACCTTGAGCAGCGCCCCGGCCAGCGACCCCGTCGCCGCGTAACCCGCCCCTGCCGCCGCGTACATGACCGAGTAGCCGGCGGCCAGGGCGCCGGGCGGCAGCACTTCGCGCAGGGACAGATTGCGGGTGATCATCGCGCCCGACTGGAGCGTGCCGCCCAGGACGAGCGCGACCGCGATCCCGGGCGTGCTCGGTATCAGCGCGGCGAGAGCGACGCAGGCCGAGGTCCCGGCCATCAGCACCAGGCTGCGGGTACGCAGCAGTCCCGGCCACCCGCGCAGGCCGTAGAGGAAGGCACCGAGGCCGCCGCCCACCGCCATCCCGGCCAGCAGCGGACCGGACCAGCCGACACCGATGCCGCGCTGTTCGAGCAGGGCGGGCAGTACGAGTTCCGACAGTCCGAGCAGGGTCAGGCTGGCCGCGCCCGTGACATAGACCGGCCAGGCACCGACCAGCACCTGGCGCAGCGGAGCGCCACTCCCGCCGGCCCCCTCCGTGCCACCCGCGTCCCACCCCGCCGGCAGCAGCCACAGCCCGCCGACCGAGGAGGCCATCAGACCGGCCGCGAGCAGCAGCGGAACGCGCGGTGCGACAGCGAGCGCCAGCCCGGCCACGGCGGCCGGGGACAGCGCCCAGACCCCCGCCGTGAGGATCGACTCGACGGACAGCGCCTGCGCCACGGACCGCTCCGGCACCAGCGAGCTGAGCAGGGTGCGCAGCGCACCGGTCGCGGCGGCCGGGGCGGCCCCGGCGAGACAGGCGAACCCGGCGAGGACGACGGGATGCGCGCCCGGAAACAACCCGAGCCCCAGGAAACCCGCCGCGCCGAGCCCGAGCCCGACCGCCAGTTGCCCCCGGGCCCGCTCCGGCCGCAGCCGCATCCCGAGCACCGGGGCGGCGACGATCTCCCCAAGGACGTACGCCGCCGCGATGATCGCGCCC
This sequence comes from Streptomyces sp. NPDC001100, assembly GCF_053598575.1. Classification (NCBI taxonomy): domain Bacteria; kingdom Bacillati; phylum Actinomycetota; class Actinomycetes; order Kitasatosporales; family Streptomycetaceae; genus Streptomyces; species Streptomyces sp. NPDC001100. The sequence goes on along the minus strand of NZ_JBSFKO010000054.1, from coordinate 42,131 downwards.
AGCGAGTAGCCGCCGGGTCGCTCGCGCACCAGGAAGACCAGGGCGAGCGGGGCCATGGCCACGGGCATGCGGGCGCCGACGGCGGTGCAGGCCCAGGTCAGGACCTGTCGGGAGACGACGTCGCGGTAGGTCATGCAGGCACGCTACGGTCCGGGACCGACAACGCCCCACGGGATTTCCCCACCTGTGGACAACTCCCGTCGTGCACCCGTCACGCACCGCCGGGACGCGGAAACCCCGGACCGTCAGAAGGTCAGCACGCCCCGGGCCACCCGCCCCGCCTCCGCGTCCCCCGCCGCCTTCTCGAAGTCCTCGACGGGATAGGTCTCGGTCACCAACTCGTCGAGCAGCAGCCGCCCCTCGCGGTACAGCCGGGCGTACAGGGCGATGTCCCGCTGCGGCCGGGAGGACCCGTACCGGCAGCCGAGGATCGACTTGTCCAGGTACATGGACGAGACGAGGAAGGAGGCCTCGGCGGTGGCCGCGGGCACACCCAGCAGAACGGCCTGCCCGTGCCGGTCCAGCAGATCCACCGCCTGCCGGATCAGCTCCACCCGCCCCACGCACTCAAACGCGTGATCGGCCCCGTTCGGCAGAATCTCCCGCACCCCCTCGGTCGAGGTGAGGAAGTCCGTGGCCCCGAACTGCCGCGCCACGCCCTCCTTCCCGGGATTCGCGTCGACGGCGACGATCGTCGAGGCCCCCGCGATCCGCGCCCCCTGAATGACATTGAGCCCGATCCCCCCGGTCCCGATGACGACGACGCTCTCCCCGCGATCGACCCGCGCCCGGTTCAGCACGGCGCCGACCCCCGTCAGCACCCCGCACCCGATGAGCGCGGCGGACGGCATCGGAATGTCCTTGGGTATCCGCACGGCCTGCACGGCCTTCACCACGGTCCGTTCCGCGAAGGCGGAGTTGGAGGCGAACTGGTAGACCGGCTGCCCGCCCCGCGTGAACGGCTTCCCCGGCCGCCCGATGGCCTGCCGGCACATGGTCGGCCGCCCCCGGTCGCACTCGGCGCAGGTCCCGCAGTTGGCGAGTGTGGACAGGGCCACATGATCTCCGGGCGCCACATGGGTGACGCCCACACCCACGGCCTCCACCACCCCCGCCCCCTCATGCCCCAACACCACAGGGACAGGAAAAGGAATGGTCCCGTCCACCACGGACAGATCGCTGTGACACAGCCCGGCCGCGGAAATGGCGACCAGCACTTCCCCCGCCCCGGGCTCCCGCACCTCCAAATCGTCCACGACCTGGATCTGCTTGCCGTCGAAGACCACACCGCGCATCAGACGACCCCCTTGGGTTCCCTGGGCAGACCGAGCACCCGCTCGGCGATGATCGTGCGCTGAACCTGGTCCGAGCCGCCGTAGATCGTGTCGGCCCGCGAGAAGAGGAACAGGTGCTGAAACACGTCGAGTTCGTACGACAGCGACGGCGACCAGTCCACCGGCCCCACCGCCGCCCCGGCTCCCCGCACCGACATCGCCAGCTCCCCGAGCCGCTGATGCCACCCGCCCCACAACAGCTTGGCCACACTGGGCGCCCCGGCGTCCCCGGCCCGCCCCAGCGTCCGCAGGGCGTTCCACCGCATGGTCCGCAACTCGGCCCACTGCCGCACGAGTCGATCGCGTACGACGGGATCGAGCACGGCACCGGAAGCGACGGCGGCCTCGACGACCCGCCCCAACTCCCGTGCGAACCCGATCTGTTGGGCCAGGGTCGAAACCCCCCGCTCAAACCCGAGCAGACTCATGGCGACCCCCCAACCGCCGCCCTCACCCCCCACAAGATGCTCGCCCCGCGCCAACGCCCCATCGAAGAACACCTCGTTGAACTCACTCGTCCCGGTCAGCTGTCGGATGGGCCGCACCTCGACACGCCCCGGCTGATCCATCGGCACCAGCAGAAAACTCAGCCCGTGATGCCGCCGCGACCCCGCCTCGGTCCGCGCCAGCACAAAACACCAGTCGGCCTCATGCGCGAGCGAGGTCCAGATCTTCTGCCCGCTGATCCGGTACCCGTCCGCCTCCCGTACGGCCACGGTCCGCACCCCGGCCAGATCGGACCCCGCCCCGGGCTCGCTGTACCCCTGACACCACAACTCGTCCCCCGCGGCAATGGGGGGCAGGAAGCGGGACTTCTGCTCGTCGGTGCCGTGTGCGATGAGGGTGGGGGCGAGCAGGTTCTCGCCTATGTGCCCGGACCGGGGCGGCGCGTCCGACCGCGCATACTCCTCGGCCCAGGCGACCTGCTGAGTGAGAGTGGCGGTGCGATTTCCGTAGCCGCCCTCGGGCCAACCCAGCCCGATCCAGCCGCTTTTGCCAAGAGTGCGTTCCCAAACCCGTCGATCCTGAACGGAATCAGCGTGCTCAGCGAGCCAGGCCCGAGCTTCGGCCCGAAACTCTTCATCCGCGCCAGTGAATCCAAAGTCCACAGAGGCTCTCCTCAGAACACCGCTCAGGTTTCCCGCCCAAGGGGCGCGGGGAACTGCGCGACCAGCCCGCACACACCCGCACCCGCCCCACAGCCCAAAGCCCCCACCCCTTAGGTGTTGGGTCGACTCCCTTCCCGCGCGGCCCTCTCCATCTCCTGCAACCGAGAAAGCATCGGCATCGGATCCACCCCCACGGACCCCGGCAGAAACTCCGCGATCTTCTCAGCCGTCCACCCGCCGGAGGCAGAGGCATACGCGGACCGCAACTCCCGAGGCTGCGCCCACACCGCGATCTTCGGCCCCGCGACGGTGTAAACCTGCCCGGTGATACCGACCTCCCGAGCCGAATCCGACAGCAGATAGACGACCATCGCCGCCACGTCCTCCGGCGACCCGATCTCCGCCAACTCCATGGGAACGTTCGCCGACATCCGCGTACGGGCAACAGGCGCCACCGCGTTGGCGGTCACCCCGTACTTGTTCAGCCCCAGTGCGGCGCTCCGCACCAGCGAGATGATCCCGCCCTTGGCCGCGCTGTAGTTGGCCTGCGAAACAGACCCTTGGTGGTTCCCGCTGGTGAACCCGATCAACGTCCCGCCCCGCTGCTTCCGCATCACCGCCGAAGCCGCCCGGAAAACGGTGAACGTCCCCTTCAAATGCGTGGCGAGAACGGGATCCCACTCCTCCTCGGACATGTTGAAGAGCATCCGCTCCCGCAGAATCCCGGCGACACACACGACACCGTCGAGCCGCCCGTACGAGGACAGCGCGACGTCGACGACCCGCTGCCCTCCCGCCATCGTGGAAATGTCGTCGGCGACGGCGACGGCCTCGCCCCCCGCCGCCTCGATCTCCTTGACGACCCCCTCGGCGATCTCGCTCGTCGGTGACGCGCCGTCCATCGAGACGCCGTAGTCGTTGACGACGACCCGCGCCCCCTCGGCCGCCGCCGCCAGCGCGACCGCCCGGCCGATGCCCCGGCCCGCGCCCGTGACGGCGACGGCCTTGCCTGCCAAGAAGTTCCCCATGTCCGGCCCCTCCCGCAGTTTCTGACGGTCCGTTAGATTCGACTCAGATTCTACGACCCGTCAGATGCCTGAGGACAAGCCCCGGGGAGGCCCCGATGTCACTGCCGCCGTCACCGACGTCACCGCCGGCACTCGGTCCGGAGTTCCACGACATCGCCAAGCGCGTGAACAACTGGGGCCGTTGGGGACCGGACGACGAGATCGGCACCCTGAACCTGATCACCGACGAGGTGGTCCAACGGGCGGCGGCCGAGATCCGGACCGGCCGCCGTATCCCGCTCGCCCTCCCCCTCCAACACGACGGCGTGCAGACGGGGATGATCCCGGGCCGGGTCAACCCGCTGCACGCGATGGTGCAGATCAACCAGGAGCTCTTCGGTCCGGGGACGGTCGCGTGCAGCGACGACGCCGTGACCATGGGGCTGCAGGCGGGCACCCACTGGGACGCGCTGACCCATGTCTCGCACTCGGGGAAGCTCTACAACGGCCGCCCGGCCGGCACCGTGACGGCCCACGGGGGCGCCGAGTTCAGCGGTATCGACAAGGCGCGGCACATCGTCTCGCGCGGGGTCCTGCTCGACGTGGCACGCGCGCGGGGCGTCGACCGGCTCGAAGGCGGTCACGCGGTGACCCCGGAGGACCTGGAGGCCGCCGAGCAACTCGCCGGCACGCAGGTCCGCGCGGGCGACATCGTGCTCGTACGGACCGGACAGGTGCAGGTGTACCTGTCCGGCGACAAGCACGGTTACGGCTACCCCTCGCCCGGCCTCTCGATCCGCACGCCGGAGTGGTTCCACGCGCGGGATGTCGCGGCGGTCGCCAACGACACCCTCACGTTCGAGATATTTCCGCCGGAGATCGAGGACTTGTGGCTGCCGGTGCACGCCCTCGACCTGGTCGAGATGGGGATGCTCCAGGGGCAGAACTGGAATCTCGAAGAGTTGTCCACAGCTTGTGGACAAGAGAACCGCTTCACGTTCTTCCTGTCGGCGATGCCCGAACCTTTCGTGGGCGCCACGGGAACCCCGGTGGCCCCGATCGCCATCCTCTAGGTCAGTCCGGTTTTGACGAGGGCCGGACTTACGGTCGGATGGCGGCGCGCTGCTGCCCGCCCCGAGCACGGCACCGCGCTGCCGCCATCCGACTCCGGCGTACCCGTCCCGGCCCCCGGCCCCGAGGGAACCCACGCCGAACACGACCCACACTCGCCGAGGGCCCCCGTCACCGAAGCCCTCGTCGTCCCCTCGCGGCGAATCGCTGCCCACAAGCGTGACCAAACGGTCACGTCGCGTCAACGCCCGTTCGGGGATTTGTTCCCTAAGCACCGCTTTGTCGCAGGGCGCGCACGGAAGCACGGCCCGGCGCATCTCCGCCGGGCACTTGCAGACAGCACCTACACGGCTTCGTACGCGAAGCCCTCGAAACCCCCGTACGCCGTGACACCGCCCCCGAACGCGGCGGCCGCGTCCCGGGGTTGGCTGCCCCGGTCCAGCTCGCACCAGATGCGCTTGCCGGTGCCCTCGGCGCTCCAGCCCCAGCGGTCGGCGAGGCCGTCCACCAGCGCCAGTCCGCGGCCACCGGTCTCGTCACCGTCCGCGCAACGCGGCACGGGGGCCGTACAGCTGGTGTCGGCGACCTCCAGGCGGACCGTGGCCGACTCGTCCGCCCCGTCCGGCAGGGAGAGCCGCAGCACGGCCGGACAGCCGGTGTGCACCACCGCGTTGGTGACGAGTTCGGAGACCAGCAGGATCAGCGTCTCCGCGAGCGGTTCGTCTGCTTCTATCCCGGACCCGGCGAGCCGGGAGCGCGCCCATCTCCTGGCCCGCCCCACCTCTGCGGGGTCGGGCCGGATCTCCAGCTGCACTTGAAGCACCTGCACCGCTCACACCATCCGAACCGGCGGACACATAGCCTCGCGCCTCACGAGGGCCACGATCGTAGCCATTTTCTGCATGGCCAGAACAACGACCGGAGCCAGGGTCACGGAACGTGAATCCCTTGCGAGACAGCATGATTGACGTTCCGTCACCCCAACAAGCGCTTCGGGCATATTCCAGCGCGAAGGAGTACGCGTGCGGGATACTGTGCGACGCTCATCGCGGGGAGTCGAACAGGCAGGGGTGAAAGCCCGTTCTGCCATACGAACTGCGGAGCGCACCGCCCGATCCGGAGCCGCCTCACAGGCAACTCCGGCATGGCTCGTACCTTGAACCACTCGCATCCCACACAAGGTACCGGAGCCCCGAGGCGACTCCAGGCCGTGACGAGTCACGCCTGGGACACAACCCGATATCAACGCTGTGTGATTCCTGTGTGCCACGATCCGCGACACCGTTGTCGGAGCCGTTCCGGTCGCCGCAGGCAGGCACCCCACTACACCGCTTCGCCCACCAGATCGGCGGCGAGCAGCTCCTCACTCTCCGTGTTCCCGCCACCACGCTGGGCCCGCACCCATGCCCGTTTCAGATGCAGATGCACCTCGGACTCCCAGGTGAAGCCCATCCCGCCGTGCACCTGCAGACAGTCCCGGGCCCCGCGCACGGCCGCTTCGTCGGCCAGCAGCCGGGCCGCCGCGATGTCCACCGGATCCCCGGTCACGGCCGCCGCGTACACCGCGGCCCGCGCCACCTCGACCCGCACCAGCGACTGCGCGCACAGGTGCTTCACGGCCTGGAAGCCCCCGATCGGCTGCCCGAACTGCTCCCGCGTCCGGGCGTGTTGCACCGCGAGCCCACACACCCGGCCGGCCGTACCGAGCTGCTCGGCAGCGGTGAGCAGCACGGCGACAGGCTCGACCCGCGCCGGCGCCGGCACCCGATGCAACGGCGTCAACGGATCCACCGACCGCAGCGCTACGGCCCCCTCGGCCCCCGGCAATACGACATCGGCCTCGTCCAGCCACTCCACGAGCCGCCCATCGGCAGCGGCGACCACGGTCTCCCCGGTGGCGGCCCCTGGAACCACCCCGGCAGCAAGATGCGTAGCGACCAACGGCCCAGGCACCAGCGCCGCCCCAACCTCTTCGAACGCCAACACGGCTTCGGGCAGCCCGAGTCCGGCTCCGCCGTCGGCTTCGGACAGTCGCAGGGAGAACAGCCCAAGGTCCCCGAGGGCCCGCCACAAACCCCGGTCCACCCGAGGAGCCTTTGGGGGCGCGGGGAGCTGCGCGACAAGCCACGACGGACCCGCGGACGACGAACGACCGACCACACCCCGCACTGCATCCCGCAACGCCCTTTGATCATCCGTCAGTTGAAACCGCACCGCTCACCTCCCCTTCGGCAACCCGAGAATCCGCTCGGCGACGATGTTCTGCTGGATCTGCGAGGTCCCCGCAGCGATCGTGTACGACAGCGACGACAACCGATCGAGCACCCAAGGCCGCTCCAGATCCAGCGAGTCCACCCCCAGCACCTCCGCCGCCACGTCGTACAGCTCCTGACGGGCGTGCGAGTACCGGAGTTTGAAGACCGACCCGCCCACACCCGGAACGCCGCCGGAGGCCTCCGCCTCGCTCACGTTCCACTGCGTGAGCCGCCACAACGCCCGGAACTCCGCGTTCAACCGCCCCAGTTGCCGCCGCAGCACGGGGTCGTCCCACCGCCCGTTCCGCCGCGCCTCGACCGCGAGTTCACCCAACACCCGCCGACAGGCGACAACCTCACCCACGAAGGCCGTACCGCGCTCGAACGACAGCGTCACCATCGTCACGCGCCACCCGTCGTTCTCGTCCCCCACCCGGTTGCCGACAGGCACCCGCACCTCGTCGAGGAACACCTCGGCGAACTCCGCGGACCCGGCGAGCGTCCGCAGCGGCCGTACGGTGATGCCCGGCGCGTGCATCGGCATGGCGAGCCAGCTGATCCCCCGGTGCTTCGGCGCGGAAGGGTCCGTACGGACCAACAACTCGCACCAGTCGGCGACTTCGGCGTGCGAGGTCCAGATCTTGGAACCGGTCACCACGTAGTCGTCGCCGTCCCGCCACGCGCGCGTGCGCAACGACGCGAGGTCGGAACCGGCCTCGGGTTCGCTGAACCCCTGGCACCACACCTCGTCGCCGCGCAGCACGGGCGGCAGCCAGCGCTCCCGCTGCTCGGGTGTGCCCTCGGCGGCGATCGTCGGGCCGGCGTGCAACAGCCCCACGAAGTTGGCCCCCACATAAGGCGCGCCCGCCTTCTCGGTCTCCTCAAGGAAGATGAGGCGGGTGGTCGGGGACGCGTCCCAGTGCACGTCGCCGTACCCGGCGTCGTACAGCATCCGCTGCCAGCCGAGGTCGTAGGCGCGCCTGCCCGGCCAGTCGTCGGGGGACGGCTTCGGAGGCAGCGTGGGAAGGACCTTCGCGAGCCACTCCCGCAGTCGGGCCCGGTACTCGTCCTCCTCGGCCGTGTACGAGAGGTCCATTACCGGTCGAGGTCCAGGCCCAGCATGCGGATCGCGTTGCCCCGCATCAGCTTGTAGACCGTCTCGTCGTCGAGGCCCTTGACGTGGTCGAGGGCGACCTCCTTGGTGTGCGGGAAGGTCGAGTCGACGTGCGGGTAGTCGGTCTCGAAGGTCGCGTTGTCCCGCCCCACCACGTCCAGGGAGGCGACCCCGTGCTTGTCGCGGAAGAAGCAGCAGAACATCTGGCGGTAGTAGTACGTGGAGGGCGGGTCCGGGATGAGGTCGCGCACGCCGCCCCACGCACGGTGCTCCTCCCACACGTCGTCGGCGCGCTCCAGGGCGTACGGGATCCACCCCATCTGCCCTTCGCTGTAGGCGAGTTTGAGGGTCGGGAACTCCACCAGGACCCCGCTGAAGAGGAAGTCCATCATCGAGGCCATCGCGTTGTTGAAGGAGAGGGAGGCCTGTACGGCGGGGGGCGCGTCCGGGGAGGCGGCGGGCATCTGGGAGCTGCTGCCGATGTGCATGTTGACGACCGTCCCCGTCTCCTGGCAGGCCGCGAAGAACGGGTCCCAGTAGCCGGAGTGGATGGACGGCAGTCCGAGGTAGGTGGGGATCTCGGAGAACGTCACCGCCCTCACCCCACGTGCCGCGTTGCGCTTGATCTCCTCCACCGCCAACTCCACGTCCCAGAGCGGGATCAGGCACAGCGGGATGAGCCTGCCGCCGCTGTCGCCGCACCACTCCTCGACCATCCAGTCGTTGTAGGCGCGGACACAGGCGAGCGCGACCTCCTTGTCGTGCGCCTCGGCGAAGGTCTGGCCGCAGAAGCGCGGGAAGGTCGGGAAGCAGAGGGAGCCCTCGACATGGTTGAGGTCCATGTCCGCGAGCCGCGCCTTGGGGTCCCAGCAGCCCCTGCGCATCTGCTCGCGGGTGATGCCCTCCAGGGTCATCTCGTCGCGGTCGAAGCCGACGGCGGCGATGTTGCGCTTGTACGGGAACTTGAGGTCCTCGTAGATCCACCAGTCCGTGGGCGGACCGTCCGGGTCCATCGTGATCTGGTATTTGCCCGCCACGTAGGCGAGTTCGCCGATTCCGGCGGTGAGCGGCTGGGGTCCGCGCTCGCGGTATTTCGCCGGCAGCCAGGTCTCGAAGAGGTGGGCGGGTTCGATCACGTGGTCGTCGACGCTGATGATGCGGGGCAGTTCGGTGGTCATGGGTTCCCCTCCGCCGGACGGTACTTATCTGATGACCCGTCAGATAGCATGTCACCTGACGAGTCGTCAGCCAAGGAGGGGGCACCATGAACGAGACGCCGTACTCCCTGAGTTCCGCCCCCACGCTGTGGGAACTGGTCGTCCGCCGTGCCGCCTTGACCCCTGACCGGCCCGTTTTCCTCCAGGACGACCGCGCCCTGACCTTCGGCGAGCTGCGGGACCGGGCGGAGCGGGTGGCGGCGGGCCTGTACGGCATGGGCGTACGCCCCGGCACGGTCGTCGCCTGGCAGCTGCCCACCCGGATCGAGACCGCGCTGCTCTCCTTCGCGCTGGCCCGCCTGGGCGCCGTACAGACGCCGGTGATCCCCTTCTACCGGGACCGCGAAGTCGGCTTCGCGCTGCGGGAGTCGAAGGCCGAGTACTTCGCCGTGCCCGGCACCTGGCGCGGCTTCGACCACACGGAGATGGCGCGGCGGCTCGGCGCGAAGGGGATCTTCGAGGCGTACGAGAGCAGCCAACTCCCGGACGGCGACCCGGCCTTGCTGCCCGCGCCGCCCGCCGACGGCACCTCGGTCCGCTGGATCTACTGGACCTCCGGCACCACCTCCGACCCCAAGGGCGTGCTGCACACGGACCGTTCGCTGATCGCGGGCGGCTCGTGTCTCGCGCACGCGCTGCGGCTGACGGCGGACGACGTGGGCTCGATGGCATTCCCGTACGCGCACATCGCGGGGCCCGACTACACGGTGATGCTGCTGCTGTACGGCTTCCCGGCGGTGATGTTCGAGCAGTTCGCGCTGCCGGACGCGCTGGAGGGGTACCGCAAGCACGGGGTGACGGTGGCCGGCGGGTCAACGGCCTTCTATTCCATGTTCCTTGCCGAGCAGCGCAAGCAGCCGGGGACGAAGGTGATTCCCTCGCTGCGGCTGCTCGCCGGCGGCGGGGCGCCCAAGCCGCCGGAGGTCTACCACTCCGTCGTACGGGAGATGGGCGTCCAGCTCACCCACGGATACGGCATGACCGAGGTGCCGATGATCACCATGGGCGACCCGGAGGACACGACCGAGAACCTCGCCACGACCGAGGGACGGCCGCCCGAGGGGATGGAGATACGGATCGCGGAGGGCGGGGAGGTGCGGCTGCGCGGGGAGGCCGTGTGCCAGGGGTATTTGGACCCCGCGCAGACGGCGGAGGCCTTCGACGCGGACGGGTTTCTGCGTACCGGGGACCTGGGGGTCGTCACCGACAGCGGGCATCTCATTCTCACCGGGCGGCTCAAGGACGTGATCATCCGCAAGGGCGAGAACATCTCGGCGAAGGAGATCGAGGACCTGCTCGCCGCGCATCCGGACGTCGGTGACGTGGCCGTCGTGGGGCTGCCGGACGCGGAGCGCGGGGAGCGGGTGTGCGCGGTGGTCGAACAGCCGCCGGGGGCCGGTGAGTTGACCCTGTCCGTCGTGACGGACCATCTGCGCGCGGAAGGGCTGTCCGTGCACAAGCTGCCCGAGCAGCTGGAGATCGTGGACGCCCTTCCGCGCAACGAGACACTGCGCAAGGTGCTCAAGTACAAGCTGCGGGAGCGTTATTCGGATCCCGGGACGGATCCGAGGACGGATCCCGGGACTATTCCGGGACGGTGAAATAGCGGGCGAAGGCGGAGACGATCTCCGCCTCGCCGACCTTGCCGTCGCTGTCCGTGTCGAGCGCGTCGGCGGCCATGGCGGCGATGTCGTCGGGCACCCCGAGAGCCTTGAGGACGCGCACGGTGTCCTCGATGGTGGCCGAGCCGTCGCCGTCCGGGTCCGCGACGTCGAGGGCCGCGTGCAGGAAGGGGCGGCCGATCTCGGCGAAGCGCTCCGGGTTGTCGCGCAGCCGCTTGACCGCGCCGCCCACGAACTCCTCCCGGCTGACCCGCTGGTCGCCGTCCCGGTCCGCGATGCCCGCCATGCCCTGCCAGAACGCCTCCGCGCCGATGTACAGGGCCTGGCCCTTGTCGGAGCGGGCCGCCGTGCCGAACTCCGCGAGCAGCGCCTTGGCCGCCGAGTTGAAGTCCTCGCGGTCGATGAAGCCGTTGCCGTCCTGGTCGAAGGTGGCGAACCGGGCGGCGATGCGTCGCTCGTACTCGGTGCTGACCATGTCTTTCGGGCCGCCTTACTCATGTGGGGGTGCGCTTGGCTGGAGCGTACGACGCCGGGGCGGGTCCGGGAGCCGAAAACGTCGCTTGTACCAAGACCGGGGAAATTCCGAAACAACGGCGTCACCCCGGAAACCGACGCGTCACGCCGAGAGGGGGTCCGCCTCCTCTTCGGGGTCCTCTTCTGTGGCCGTCATCACATCGGGGTAGACGTCGAAGAGGCGTCGCACTCCGAGGGCACCGAGCACGCGGTTGACGTGCGAGCCGTCGGCCGCGCCCTGGGCGGGCAGGACCACGCGCAGGTGGCCCTGGCAGGAGCGGATCAGCCGGCGGGCGGCGATCAGCACGCCGACGCCGCTGGAGTCGCAGAACAGCACCTCGGAGAGGTCCACGACCAGGCTGTGGTGACCGTCCGCCACCACGTCGTGCACCCGCTGGCGCAGCACCGGCGAGGTCACCAGGTCCAGTTCGCCGGACACGAGGAGCACGGACCAGCCGCCGCGCTCGCCGTCGTTCACTTTGAAGGCCACCATCGCGCCTTTCGCTAGCCGGAACTCCCGGAAACCGTCCGGAAACGGAAGCCGTACCTACGCTTCCTTGCAGCGCGGCTGCCCAGCGGCCGTTCCCTGAAACACGGCAACAGAAACGGAAACCGGTCCGAAGAGGCTTGTTTTAGTCGCCTTCGATCCTGTTCGATCAGTTGTGGACCGGGTCGGCGCATGTCCGCTACCACCCGCGGCCCTTCGGGGGCGTGCGATTGCACGAAGGGGCGTGCGCTGTCCGAGGTGCCGACTACATTCGAAGAGACGGTGGGCGCAGGCTTGACTCGGGCACGGACACGGTGAGGGGGCCGCATGGCGACGAAGGACGCACCGCCCCGGTGGGACCGCAAGATGCAGCAGCGGCTGGCCCGCGGCGAGGCGGCGGCCCTCGGTGAGCTCTACGACCGCTTCGCCTCCCTCGTGCACGCCCTCGCCCACCGCGTCCTCGGCGACGAGCGCGCCGCCGACGGCATCACCCGCGATGTCTTCGCCCACGTCTGGGAACACCCCGACTCCTACGACCCCAAGCAGGGCCCGCTGCGCTCCTGGGTGGCCGCGCTGACCGCCCGCCTCGCCGTGCAGCGGCTGCGCGCCACCGAGACCGCCGCCCTCGCCCAGGGCGGCCAGGGCTCCACCGAGGAACTGGAGCGCAAGGTCCGCCGCGCCTCCGTCGCCGCCCGCGCCGACTACATCGTCACGTCCATGCCCGCCCCGCTGCGGGCCGCCCTGGAGCTGGCCTACTTCCAGCGCCGCGACTACCGCCAGACCGCCGTCGACCTCGGCGTCACCGAGGACGAGGCCCGCCGCCGGCTGCGCCTGGGCCTCCAACTCCTGTCCACCGCCCACGACACCGGCGCACCGCCGGAACCAGCGGAACCAGGGGGTGCGGTGTGAGCGACGCGAACGACGAGCACGAGGCGTACGAAGGGGCTGCGGTGCCGCCGCGCATTCCCATGCCCCGCGCCTCGGTCGAGGACAGTGGGCAGCCGTTGCCCGAGCTCGACGAGTCCGCGTCCCGGCCCGCGCCGCTGGTGCTGGAGCACCCGGTGCTGAAGGCGCTGCTCGGCGCGTGGGCGCTGGCCGCGTGCTCGGCGGCGGAGACGGCCGCCGTGGAGGAACACCTCGGCGAGTGCGGCTCCTGCGCGGACGAGGCGCTGCGGCTGCGCGGCGCGGTCGGCCTCCTCCACCCCGTCGAACCCCTCGACCTCGACCCCGGCCTGCGCACCCGCGTCCTCACCGGCTCCTTCGACCGCCGACCGCCGCGCATCCCGGTACCCGAGTGGGCGACGCCGTACGACGCCGAGACCGCGCGCCTGGACGCCCTGCTGCAGGACATAGGCGACGCCGAGTGGCACGCGCCCGTGCGGCTGCGCTGGTTCGACGGCCGGGCCCCGGCGAGCCGCCGTACGACCGTCGTCGGAGTCATCGCGCATCTGCTGACCGTCGACGGCCTGGTCGCGACGGCGCTGGGCCTCGACGACCCGCTCACCGGGGAGTCGGCCGACAAGGCCACGAACCCGGCCGCGCGCACCGAGGCGTACTGGCGGGCCTCGTACTTCCCGCCCACCCGCTCCATCCGCGCGCCCTGGCGCGAGCAGAGCCACGCCATCGTCCGCACGGTGTCGTTCACCGGCACCACCACCGGCAAACGGGCCGTGTCCTACGGCGACTTCGAGCTGCCGCTGCACGACGCGATGCTCGACCGGGCCTTCGAGTGCTGGGTCCACGCGGAGGACATCGCGGACGCGGTGGACTATCCCTACGAGCCGCCCTCGCCGCGCAGCCTGAACCGGATGATCGACCTCGCGGCCCGCATGCTGCCCGCGGTGCTGGCCGAGCGCCGGCGCCACGGGTTGGCCGCGCCTGCCGAGGGACGGCACCTGGTCCCGGCCGGGGATCCCGGGCGCAGCCTGCGGCTGGAGATCGAGGGTCATGGTGGGGGTGAGTGGCTGATCCCTCTCGACTCACCCGGCGCGGTGGGGTCGGCCGAGCGTGAAGTGGCCCATATCGCCCTGGACGGTGTGGAGTTCTGTCATCTGGCGGCCGGGCATGTGTCGCCGGAGGACGCGGCGGCGGGGCAGCTGGGGGATCGGGAGGCGATCAGGGACGTTCTGTTCGCCACGGCGTCGTTGAGCCGGATGTAGTCGGGCGAGTGCGGGTGCGTGGGGGTTGGTCGCGCAGTTCCCCACGCCCCTGAAAGTGAGCCAGAGCTTCCAAGGCGCCGGGGCCTGAAAGCGAGCCTGCGTTTCCAGGGGCGCGGGGAACTGCGCGAACGGCCCCCACCGGGCCGCAGCCGCCCACGCACCCGATCCCCCCGAGCTCCTAGGCGAACACCACAGTCCGGCGCCCGTTGAGCAGAATCCGCCGCTCCGCATGCCACTTCACGGCCCGCGCCAGCGCCTGGCACTCGACATCCCGCCCGATCGCCACCAGCTGGTCCGGGGTCACGTCATGCCCGACCCGCTCGACCTCCTGCTCGATGATCGGTCCTTCGTCCAGGTCGGCGGTCACATAGTGGGCCGTGGCGCCGATGAGCTTGACGCCCCGCGCGTGCGCCTGGTGATACGGCTTCGCACCCTTGAAGCTCGGCAGGAACGAGTGGTGGATGTTGATGATCCGGCCGCTGAGCGCCTTGCAGAGGTCGTCGGAGAGGACCTGCATGTAGCGGGCGAGGACGACGAGTTCGACGTTCTCCTCGCGGACCAGGTCCAGGACCCGCGCCTCGGCCTCGGCCTTGTTGTCCTTCGTCACGGGGATGTGGTGGAAGGGGATGTGGTACGACTCCACCAGCTCGGCGAAGTCGGTGTGGTTGGACACCACCGCCGCGATCTCCACGGGGAGCGCCCCGATGCGCGCGCGGAACAGCAGGTCGTTCAGGCAGTGGCCGAACTTGCTGACCATGAGGACGACGCGCATCTTCTCGTCGGCCCGGTTGATCTGCCAGTCCATGTGGAAGGAGTCACCGATCGCCGCGAAGCTCGCGCGCAGCTTGTCCACGGTCACCGGCGGCTCCGCCGAGAAGTGGACGCGCATGAAGAACAGTCCCGTGTCGTGGTCGCCGAACTGCTGGCTGTCCTCGATGTTGCAGCCGGTCATGAAGAGGTAGCTCGACACGGCGTGCACGATGCCCTGCTTGTCGGGGCAGGACAGGGTCAGGACGTACTGGTCGGCGGGCGCCGCGGCTCGGGTGGACTGCGCGTTCATGCGGAACAGGGTCCCATATCCCCCTGAGCAGGGAGACCGGCGTCCGCCACCCGGACCGGCGGCCCGCGCCGGTCGGCGGACTACGCGGACCGCGTCATGATCTGCAGCACCTCAAGCGTGCGCGGCGGCGCGTCCGGGTCCTCCCCGTCGCTGGACGCCATCCGGACGTGCGCGTCGCGGGCCGCCCGTACCGCCTCCGGCCACGCCTGGTGGTCGACGTACGCGGAGACCGGGGCGTCGGGCCCGACCTGGTGCATGATCCGCAGCACACGCAGGACGGCGGAGTCGACGAGGGCCGCCTCCTGGGAGTCGCGGAAGATCGTGCCGACGTATTTCTCGGCGGACCAGTTGTCCAGCCAGGTGTCCTCGACGAGGCGGTAGACGGCGTCGGTGACGTCCCCGTACCCGTCGACACCGGCCAGCCAGACGTTCTGCTGGAACACCGGATCGGAGAGCATGTGCAGCGCGGAACGCACGTTGCTGCGCCAGCGCCACCACGGCATGTCGTTCAGTGGCATGCCGCCCATGGTGGAGGAGCGACGGGGGCGACGGGAAGAGTTCTCCGGAGCTTGCACGGTCATCGATCGTACGTTCCTTGTCACACACACAGGAACGCCCCCCGTAATTCACCTCCACGTCACCATTCGTTGACCGCGAGTCACTCCCGGGTTAGTGGTGTGGCGGAAGCGTGTGTGTACATGACTGGCAGTCGGCGCAACCGCAGCACCTTCCTCCCCACGATCACCCGGCGCGTCAGAACCACCGTCATGTCGGCGGCGGCGCTGGTGGCATGTGCGTCGCTCGCGGCCGGCTGCGGGGTCATCCCCGGCACCGCCGGCTCCGCGGACGCCCCGATCACCGTCATGACCTGGGCGCCCTGGGACACCAACGCGACCAACAAGCCCGGCATGCCCGCCATGGCGACGGCGTACGCGAAGTGGGTCAACAAGCACGGCGGTCTCAACGGCCGCAAGCTCAAGGTCCTGACCTGCAACGACCACAACACCAGCATCGCCGCGGCGCAGTGCGCCCGACAGGCCGTCAAGGAGAACGTGGTCGCGGTCGTCGGCTCCTACAGCGAGTTCAGCGACTCGTTCTTCGCCCCGCTGGAGGGCGCCGGCATCCCGTACATCGGCGGCTACGGCGTGACGAGCGAGGAGTTCACCCGCGCCCTGTCCTACCCCGTCAACGGCGGCCAGCCCGCGCTGCTGGCCGGTCTCGGCAAGCAACTCGCCCCCGGCTGCGGCACCGTCACCCTGGTCCGGCCCGACTCCATCGCCGGCGACGACCTGCCCCCGCTGCTGAACGCGGGGCTCAAGGCGGGCGGCCACGCGCCGGCCACCGACCAGCTCGCGGCCGACAACGCCACCGAGTACGCCGGCCAGTCGACGCGCGCGCTGGAGAGCGCGTCCGGCGGCACCTCGTCGAAGGACGGGTGCGTGGTGCCCTCGCTCGGGGACCGCACCGACACCTTCATGGACTCCTTCCGGCGGGCGCGCGCGGACTATCCCGCCGTGCGCACCGCGACCGTGCTCGGCAGCGTCGACCAGACCGAGATCAACGCGACGGGCGGGCAGTCCGGGCCGTACGAGGGGTCGTACATCACCGGCTGGTACCCGGTCGCGGGCGACTCGCGCTGGGACCCGATGAAGAAGGCCGTCGACGAGGTGGCCTTCGGCGACAACCGCATCGACCCGGCGGACGCGGGGGTGGAGACGACCTGGATCGCGTACACCGCGTTCAAGACGGTCGTGAACTCGCTCGGCAACGGCGAGGTGACCGCCGACACCGTACGGCGCGCCCTCGACGACGGCGTCAAGGTCACCACGGGCGGGCTCACGCCGACGCTCCAGTGGAGCTCCGCGGACGACGACGATCTCGCCTCCGTGGGCCTGTCCCGCCTGGTCAACGCCTCGGTGACCCTTCAAGTCGTACGCAAGGGCGTTCTGGTGTCGGCGAAGAAGGGCTTCTTCGACATGACGGGGACGCTGGAGAGCGCGAACCTCGACTGAGGTCCGCGCCGTCCGTGTCCTGAATCCGTGTCCTAGAGCTGGGTCGGCTGGCGCTGGGTCAGACCGTAGGTCTTCGCGATCGTGTTCCAGAGCGCGGCGGCCTTGGTCTTCTGGTTGCTGGCGACGCCGCTCGCCGCGTTGCCGGCCGCGGTCTGGCCGGTGGTGCGGGCCTGGCCCTTCTTGCAGCCGTGCTTGCCGGCGGCCTGGTCGGCCCAGGCCGCGTAGTGGTTGTCGGCGGACGCGGACGCCTTCCACGCGTTGGTGAGGGCGGTCGTCAGGGCCGCGTTGTCCGGCAGCTTGTCCACCGTCAACTGCGAGAGTTTCGTGACCAGTTCGGTGCGCTGCGTGGCCGCGTCCCGCAGGTCGGAGGCGGAGTCGCCGAGGCTGTTGCAGGCCTTCACATTGCCCACGGCACGGATCACCGAGGCACGGCTGCTGCCGCTGTCGGCCAGCAACTTGTCCAGCGCGACGGCCTGTTGCTTGGCGGCGTCGGTGCCATCCGACGAGGAGCCCCCGGTCGCGGGCGACGTCGCGGCGACCGTCTTGTTGTCGTCGCTCTTGCTGCCGCCGCCGCTGAGCAGCGCGCCGGCACCGACCCCGAGGATCGCGATGGCGATCCCGACCCCGGCGATCAACGGCACCCGCGAACGGCGCCCGCCCCGGCCGCCGTCGTCGTCCTGCCCGGGCGGGGCGTAGGACGGATCGGCGTAGCCGGGCTGGGCGTACGACGGCTGCGCGTAGCCCTGCTGTCCGTGGCCCTGCTGCCCGTAGCCCGGCTGCTCGGCCCGCGGCGGCTGCTGGAAGCGCGGCAGCTGCTGTGTGGACCCGGCCGGTGTCTCCCCGCTGCGGAAGAGGTTGTCGAACTCGGCGGGCGGCTGCCGGTCCTCGGCCCCGCCCGGCCGCCCCCCGTACCCGGGAGCGCCGCCCTGCGCGGGCACCGGCGGGAGGAACTGCGTGGGCTGCGCGTCGGGATGCGCGGCCGGCGGCATCGGTCCGGCACCGCCGGACACCTCGGGCGGCAGCGCGCCGGGCAGTACGGGCGGGATGAACTGCGTCGCCCCCTCGTCCATCGGCGCGGCCGGGACCGGCGGCAGGAACTGGGTGGCGCCCTCGTCGCCGGGGATGTTGACCACCGGCGGGATGTACTGCGTCGCGCCCTCGTCGGCGGGCGGCAGCGGCGCGCTCGGGAACGCGGACGAGGAAGAGGACGAGGTCGGGGAGGCGGCGGGGGGCAGGGGCGCGCCGCCCGAACCGGAAGCCCCGTATCCGTAGCCGTAGTCCTGTGCGCCGGATCCGTAGCCCGGCGCGCCCGCCCCGTACCCGGCGGACTGCTCCGGGGCGTAGCCCGGTGCCGACGAGTACTCCTGTGCGTACGACTGCTGCTGCACGCCGTAGGCCGCGTGCTGGGCGCTCTCCTGGGGCAGGGCCCCCGGCTGGCTCGGGATGCCCTCCTGGGCGCCCCACGGGGACGGCTGCTCGGGGGCGGTGCCCCACTGCTGCCCCGGCTGCTGCGGCTGCTGCTGTGCGTCGCCCCAGCCCTGGCCCGGCGGCGGGGCCGGGGTCCGGTGCTGCGGGTCGTGCTGCTGGTCCGGGCCCCACGACCCGCCCCAGGCCTGGCCGCTCGGGGGTGTGCTCGGCGGCTGCCCTGCCGACTGCTGGTTACCGCGTCCGCCCGTCATCCCCGGAAGGAGGGGTTCACCTCCGTCGGAGGGCAGCACGATGCCTTCGCGCGCGGGCCGCGCCGAGGGCTCCTCGCCCTGTCCACTCTGCGTCACCGGGACTCCTACGAATGGGGGACCTACGGGATCGTCGGTTCACGCTACCGGGTACCCCGAGCCCCGTGCCACGCAGCACTGGACTGGACCTCTCCACTTGTGACCCCGGTAACAGTTCCGGCCCCTCATCCACGCCAAATCCCGTTCCGCGCCCTCCTTTCACAACCGGATCACCACCGGAGGCTTCGTTCACTCCCTGTTCACGCGGCTGCCTGCAACTCCATCCGCGCCCCGAACTCCCGTACCACCGGCTCGTCCCGGTACGGCTCCAGGCGCTGCTGGAGGTCCTCCAGGTACTCGGCACCCCGGTTGGAGCGCAGCGAACCGAGCAACTCCACCGCTTTCAGGCCCGTGTTGCAGGCCTGCTCGACCTCGCGCTGCTGCACCTGCGCGCTCGCCAGCAGCACGTACCCGATGGCCCGGCGGCGGGCCCGCGACTCCGGGTGCCCGTCCAGGGACTCCTGGGCGCACCTGGCCGCCGCCTCGGCCTGCCCCAGGTCGCGGTGGCAGTGCGCCAACTCGTCGGCGAGATACGCCTCGTCGAAGTGCCCGATCCACGCCGGGTCGTCCCCGGACGACGGATCCGCCGCGTCCAGCGCGCTCACCGCGCGCCCCGACGCCAGCTGCGCCGACCGCGCGTCACCCATCAGGGCGTGCCCGCGCGCCTCCGCCGCATGGAACATCGCCTCGGCCCGCGGGGTCACGCGACCGCGCGCCCCTTCCTGCGCCGCCCGCGCCAACTGCGCGATCTCACGCGGGTTCCCGAGCTGCGCGGCGAGATGGCTCATGGACGCGGCGAGCACATACCCGCCGTATCCCCGGTCCCCGGCCGCCTGCGCGAGGCGCAGCGCCTGGATGTAGTACCGCTGGGCCAGGCCGGGTTGACCGGTGTCGACGGCCATGTAGCCGGCGAGTTCCGTCAACCGGGCGACGGCGGCGAACAGTTCACGCCCCACGGCCTCCCGGTACGACCCCGCCAGCAGCCCGGAGACGACGCTGTTGAGGTAGTGGACGACGACCGGGCGGACATGCCCGCTGCCGTACTGGTGGTCCAGCTCGCTGAGCGCCTGCGTCATCGCGCGCACGGCCGCCACGTCGGACTGGCCCACCCGGGGCCCCGCCGCGCGCGCGACCTGCGAGTCCGGCGAGGAGATCAGCCAGTCACGGCTCGGCTCGACCAGCGCGGACGCGGCGACCGACGAACCGGACAGGAAGTCCCGGCGCCCGACGTCACTGCGCCACAGCTCACACACCTGCTCGATGGCCCCGAGCACGGTCGGCGAGAACTGCAGGCCCACACCCGACGCGAGGTTCTTGCCGTTGGCCATGCCGATCTCGTCGATCGTGACCGTACGGCCCAGCTTGCGGCCCAGCGCCTCGGCGATGATCGCCGGAGCCCGCCCGCGCGGCTGCTGTCCCCGCAGCCAACGGGCCACGGACGTCTTGTCGTAGCGCAGGTCGAGACCGTGCTCGGCGCCGCACATGTTGACCCGGCGGGCCAGCCCGGCGTTCGAGCACCCCGCCTCCTGGATGAGCGCCTGCAGCCGTTCGTTCGGCTGCCGCGCGACAAGTGGCCTTGCGGCCATGGCGTACCCCCTGGGAACAACCCCTGAAGCGAAAAGATCCGGCCGAGAAGATCAATGCCCAGCGAACATGGCGAAAATGCGAAGCATGCGAGGAATGCCGGGGTAAAGGCTCGCGCCCGCCCCTCACGTGGCTACCCCGATCCCGCCCTCGGTCCTCCCGCGCGCCCCCGCACATGCATCCATGCGCCCCAGTTGCGGAATCGATGCTCCTCCCCCGCGCGCGCTACAGCCGTAACCCGAGGTGGGTGCGGGAGTTGTGTTGGGCGTGGAAGAGACGATCGCGGGCACCGAAGCCGCTCAGATTCCGAAGCAGCGCGGGGAATCGCTGCTGGAGACAGCCGTACGCTACGCCGAGGAGCGCCACTGGGACGTCTTTCCCGGCACCTGGCTGGAAGCCGTCGACGGGGTGCAGCGCTGCTCGTGCGAGGACCCCGCGTGCGCCGCACCCGGCGCACATCCGGCGCGTGAGGACTGGGCGACGCAGGCGACGGGCAGCGCGACGGTCGCGCGGCGGATGTGGCAGAAGCAGCCAGGGGCATCGATTCTGCTGCCGACCGGGCGGACGTTCGACGCGATCTCCGTCCCGGAGACCGCGGGGTTCCTGGCGCTGGCCCGGATGGAGCGCATGGAGTTGACGCTGGGTCCTGTCACGTTGACGCCGTCGCGGCGGATGGAGTTCTTTGTTCTGCCGGGTGCGTCGGTGAAGGTGCCGGATCTGGTGCGGAAGATCGGCTGGTCCCCCGCCACTCTTGATCTTGTGGTGCTGGGTGAGGGCGCGTACGTGGCCGCGCCGCCCACGCGGTTCGGGTCTCGGGGGGCTGTGCAGTGGGCCTGCCGGCCGACTGCGGCGAATCGGTGGCTGCCGGATGCGGAGGAGTTGATCTCGCCGCTCGCCTATGCGTGTGGGCGGGATCGGTAGCGTTGGCGGGTGCGGGTCGGTGGGGGCTGGTCGCGCAGTTCCCCGCGCCCCTCAGGTGGGGCACCTGACCGTAGGCTGCAAGGTATGACGTCTGCTGCCGTGCGTGTGCGTGGGCTCTGGAAGCGGTTTGGGCAGCAGGTTGCTGTTGCCGGGATCGATCTGGAGTTGCCCGCGGGCAAGTTCATCGGGCTTGTTGGGCCCAACGGGGCCGGGAAGACCACCACCCTCTCCATGGTGACCGGGTTGCTGCGACCCGATCAGGGAACCGTGGAGGTGGTCGGGCACGACGTCTGGCGCGACCCCGTGGCCGTGAAGGCGCGGATCGGGGTGCTGCCCGAGGGTCTGCGACTCTTCGAACGACTCTCCGGGCGTGAACTCCTCGGCTACAGCGGGCGGTTGCGGGGGCTGCCCGGGGGCGAGGTCGACAAGCGGGTCACGCAACTGCTGGACGTGCTCGACCTGGCCGGGGCGCAGCACAAGCTCGTCGTCGACTACTCCACCGGTATGCGCAAGAAGATCGGGCTCGCCGCCGCTCTCCTCCACAATCCCGAAGTCCTCTTCCTGGACGAGCCGTTCGAGGGCGTCGACCCGGTCTCCGCGCAGACCATCCGGGGCGTCCTGGAGCGCTACACCGCCTCCGGCGCCACCGTCGTCTTCTCCTCCCACGTCATGGAACTCGTCGAGTCGCTCTGCGACTGGGTGGCCGTGATGGCCGCCGGCCGCATCCGCGCCCAGGGCACCCTGGCCGAGGTGCGCGGCGAATCCCCCACGCTCCAGCAGGCGTTCCTCGAACTCGTCGGCGCGGGCGCCCGCGACCACGGCTCCGACCTCGACTGGCTGGGCGGCGGCACCCGATGACCGACACCACGCCCCCGGTCTCGATCACTCCCGTCGTCGTACGACTGAAGCTGTCGTTGTTGCGCAACGGTCTACGGCAGTCCGGTGGCCGGCGGGCCGCGTATGTCGCGTCGGCGGTCGTGGCGCTGCTGTTCGCGGCGCTCCAGTTGCTCGGACTGATCGCGTTGCGCGGGGAGGCGCACGCCGACTCGGTGGTCGTCGTCCTGGTGTCGGTGCTGGGTCTTGGCTGGGCGGTGATGCCACTGTTCTTCCCCACCGGCGACGAGACCCTCGACCCGACCCGCCTGGTGATGCTGCCGCTACGGCCCCGGCCTCTCGTACGGGCGCTGCTGGCGGCCTCGTTGGTCGGTATCGGGCCGCTGTTCACGCTGGTGCTGCTGCTCGGTTCGGTGACCGCGGTCGCGCACGGCGCCGCCGCCTGTGTCACGGCGGTCCTGGCGCTGCCGCTCTCCCTGCTGGTCTGTGTGGCGCTCGCGCGGGCCGTCGCCGCCGCCAACATCCGCCTGCTGACCAGCCGGAAGGGCCGGGACCTCGCGGTGCTGAGCGGGCTGGTGATCGCGGTCGGAGCACAGTTGGTCAACTTCGGTGCGCAGCGCCTGGGTTCGTCCGGGCTGTCCCAACTCGACCCGGCGGCCGAGGTGTTGCGCTGGGTGCCACCCGCGTCGGCGGTGGGCGCGGTGGACTCGGCGAGCAAGGGTTCGTACGGCCCCGCCGTCATCCAACTCGCCCTGTCCGCAGGCGCTTTGGCGGCCCTGCTGTTCCTCTGGTCGCGCAGTCTCACCAAGTTGATGACCTCGCCCGACGGCTCCACCCTCCAGTCCGCCGAACCGGCCGCGAAGGACAGGGCGTCCGCCGGCGGTCTGGCCCGTCTCCTCCCGGCCGGCCGCACCGGCACGGTCATGGAACGCAGCCTGCGCTATGTCTGGCGCGACCCCAAGACCAAGGCGGCGTGGGTGACGTCACTGGCGATCGGTCTGATCGTGCCGGTGTTCAACGCACTCCAGGGCACCGGCTCGGTCTACTTCGCGTGCTTCGCCGCCGGAATGCTCGGCATCCAGATGTACAACCAGTTCGGACAGGACACCTCCGCGTTCTGGATGGTCGCGATGACGATCTCCACGACCAGGGACGCCTACGTCGAACTCCGCGCCCGCGCCCTCGCGTTGCTCCTCATCACCGTCCCTTACGCGGCGCTGGTGACCATCCTGACGACGGCGATGCTCGGCGACTGGCACCGGCTTCCGGAGGTCCTCGGCCTCTCCTTCGCCCTCCTCGGCGCGATGCTCGCGACCGGCGCCTGGACCTCGGCCCGCTTCCCGTACTCGATCCCCCAGGGCGGCCACAAGAACGTCGCCCCCGGCCAGGCGGGCCTCGCCTGGATCTCCATCTTCGGCGGCATGATCTCGGCGGCCCTGCTCTGCTCCCCCGTCATCACCCTCACCATCTGGTCCAACGTGACCGCGGACGGGGATCAGTGGAGCTGGCTGCTGCTGCCGGTGGGGGCGGGGTACGGGGCGGCGATTACGTATGCGGGGCTGCGCATGGCGGCACCGGGGACGGCGAGGCGGCTGCCGGAGATCCTGGCGGCTGTCAGTAAAGGGTGAGCTGAGTTGTTTTAGGGGCGCGGGGAACTGCGCGAGCAACCACAGCGCACCCGCTCCCGCCAGACAACCGAACTCCCCACCCCCATGGGCGATCTCACACCAGCACCCCATCAAGAAACGGCTCAATAGCCGCCCGCCAAGCCGACGGCTGGTCGTAGTGCACCAGATGCCCGGCGTCGGCGACCTCCGCATATTCCCCTCGGGGGAGAACCCGCACCATCTCCTGCGCCTCGGCCCGCCCCAGCTCCCCGTCCAGCCCCCGCACCACGAGCGCGGGGCACTGAACCTGGGCCAGCTCCTCCCAGTGCGCGTCGTACACCCACGTCTCCCGCGACTTCAGCATCTGCTCCGGCTCGAACACCGGCCGCCACCCGTCGGGAGACTCCTGCATGACCTCGGCGTAGAACTCCCCCCGGGACGGGTTCGGCCGCTCCACCCACGGGTCGTCCTCGCCGAACCACTTGCGGACGTCCGCGAGCGTGGAGAAGGGCACGGGCCAGGACTTGAACCAGTCGGACCACTCCCGCTGCGAGGCCGCCCCCAGCGCGGAGGCGCGCATGTCGCAGATGATCAGCCCCCGCACCAGATCGGGCCGTTTCGCGGCGAGCTGCCACGCGGTCAGCGCGCCCATCGCGTGGCCGACGAGGACGACCGGGGCGAGCCCCAGCTGTTCCAGCGCGGCCTCCGCGTCCTCGACGTAGGCCTCACGGGTGAACGCCGCCTGCGGCGGCTTGTCGCTCTGTCCGTGGCCGCGCTGGTCGAGTGCGACCGCGCGGTGCCGTTCGGAGAGCCAGCGGGCGGTGGACGCCCAGTGCGAGGCGCGGCCCATCAGGCCGTGCAGTAAGAGAACTCCGGGTGCCCGCTCGATCTCCCCCGATTTGGGCGGGTCCGCGAACTCCCATGCGGCCAGGCGTACGCCGCCTGCTCCGGTCACGTCGATGCGCCGCGCCATTGGTCCTGGCACCCCCCTAGCCACGCTCTGCCGCTTGTGCCGTTCGTTCTTGCTGCTGTCTCTTCTCTTGCTCGTCTCTTCCTACAGGTCACGCCCCGCGCGTTTCATCACCCACAGGTTATCGAATACAGATTCGAAAATGCGGTCTCCGGCCGCAACACCCCTCGTTCGAGTGACCCCGCTCAAGGAATGATCGCCGCCGCCGAGGGGAGATCTTCACCGGGAGGCGGACCGCTCGGGGAAACCGGTCCGAAGGGGATGACCTTGAGAGCTCGGGGCTCCGGGTCAGAACAGGGGAGGACAGGCCCCGGCGCCGCACGGCGCCGGGGCCCTCCCCACGTTTGCGGCACATCCTCCCGCCCCCTCACGGTCATATGCCTCACGCGACAGCCTGGCACGCGAAGCGTCCCCGCGCTGCGATTCAGCGCACTGAATCTTGAAAACTCCGCGACCGGCGGAACGTCACAACTGCCTCTCCAGCCCCACGAGTTGACGGACCCGCGGGCGAAGAGCGTGGTCAGCGCTTGGCGACGAACACATGCGAGGCGACGTCCGAGTCCAGCTCGGCCGCCTCGCCACCGCTGCCCACCAGCACCCCGCCCGCCGACTCCGTCACGCTCACCACCGAGCCGGGCTGCACACCCGCGCGGCGCAGCGTGTACATCAGCTGGGCGTCCGTCTGGATGGGCTCGCCGATCCGGCGCACCACGACCGTCTTGCCGTCCGAACCGGGATCCAGCTCGGCCAGCGACACCATGCCCTCGTCGAGGAACGGGTCGGCCCCGTCCTTCTCGCCCAGCTCCTCAAGACCGGGGATCGGATTGCCGTACGGCGACTCCGTGGGGTGGCGCAGCAGCTCCAGGACCCGCCGCTCCACGGCCTCGCTCATCACGTGCTCCCAGCGGCAGGCCTCGGCGTGCACCTGCTCCCACTCCAGGCCGATCACGTCGACGAGCAGACACTCGGCGAGCCGGTGCTTGCGCATCACGCGCGTGGCCAGGCGGCGGCCCTCGTCGGTCAGCTCCAGATGGCGGTCGCTGGCGACGGCCACCAGGCCGTCGCGCTCCATGCGCGCCACCGTCTGGCTCACCGTCGGGCCGCTCTGGTCGAGCCGCTCGGCGATGCGGGCGCGCATGGGGACCACACCTTCCTCCTCCAGCTCGAGGATGGTGCGGAGATACATCTCCGTGGTGTCGATCAGTCCGGACATACGTGCCCCTCGATTACCTCTGCCCGAAGCTCGGCGGCTCCGCGGCGCGTGCGCTGGCCCTGGACCCAATTCTGACGCATCGCACTGACAACCGTGCCGCGCCGTTGAAACCAGCCGGTTACGGCGGTCCGTGCAGCCCCTCTCCGCCCGCTCCGCGGCGGACCGGATCGCCCTCCACGCCGTATTGACATCCACTTGGTCCAGACCGCACGGTGATCCGCGACACAAACTCACCGAGGGGGCTCCCGCATGAGCGACCGTACGCCGGCCGGCCAGTTCTTCGACGCCGCGATCACCCTGCTCCAGCGGGTCAGCGACGAAGAGGCCGACTCCGTCGGGGCGGCCGGCACGCTCCTCGCGGACACCGTGGCCGACGGCGGGCGCCTCTTCGCCTTCGGCGCCGGGCACTCCTCGCTCGCCGCGCAGGACCTCGTCTACCGCGCGGGCGGACTCGCCCTGATGAACCTCCTCGTGGTCCCCGGAGTCCTCGGCGTCGACGTCATGCCGGCCACGCTGGGCTCCGCCCTGGAGCGCGTCGACGGCCTCGCGGGCGTGGTCCTGGAGACGTCGCCGCTGCGCTCCGGCGACGCCCTGGTGATCATCTCGCTGTCGGGCCGCAACGCCCTGCCCGTGGAGATGGCCATGAAGGCCCGCGCCCTCGGCGTCCGCGTCATCGGCGTCACCTCGGTGGCGTACGCCTCGGAGACGACGTCACGGCACTCCTCGGGGACGTACCTCAAGGACCACTGCGACGTCGTACTCGACTCGAAGATCGCGATCGGCGACGCGGAACTCACCCACGACGCCATCCCCGCCCCCTTCGCCCCCGCCTCCACGGTCGTCACCGCGGCCCTCCTCCAGGCCGTCATGGCGACGGCGGCGGCGACCCTGGCCGACCGGGGCATCGAACCGCCGCTGCTGCGCTCGGGGAACGTCGACGGCGGCCACGAGTGGAACGGCCGGGTGTTCGAGGAGTACCGGGACCGGATCTTCTACCAGTACTGACGTGCCGAGGCACCCCTACTGCTGCTCGCCCGCCTCCGCCGCCAGATCCAGCGCCGCCGCGATCCGTACGGCCACGTCCTCGGCGTAGATCGAGTCGGACCGCTCGAACTGGCTGCGGCCCGCCCCGCGCAGGAACGTCACCACACCCAGCGTCCGCCCCCGGCTGCGCAGCACCGCGCACAGCGCGTGCACGGTGTCCAGGGGCCACTGGCGGGCCCGGGCCCACTCCCGGGCCTGTTCGGGCGGGGCGGCACCGATACTGGCCCGCACCGAGCCGACGCGTTCGACGCACTGGAGGGCAGGATGCCCCTCTCCGTAGCGCACGGGCAGCCCGGCCGCACCGGTGAGCAGGCTGGGCCCCGGCGCCCCCGTCGGCGTGGCGGCGACCCGCACGAGCCGTACGGCAACTGCCTGGGCCACGTCAGAATCGTTCAACGATCCACCCACGACCCGGTCGACGAGCGCGTGGTCGGCGAAGCCGGCGAGGGCGAAGTCCAGGTGGACGGTGGCCGCGTCGCGCGGGTCCTCGCACTCGGCGGCGGCGCGCGCGGCCCGGTGCAGCTGCTGGGCACGGAAGCGCAGCAGGGAGGCCTCCTGCTCGATCTGCTTGGCCTCGGTGACGTCCTGGAAGAGCCAGCCGACCCCCAGCGGCACCGGTTCCTCGGTGAGCGGCGAGGCCAGCCGCAGGAACCCGCTCCGCCAGCAGCGCCGCAGATTCCCCTCGGGCGTCCGTACGCTCACCCAGATCTCGGCCGGCGCGGGCGGCGCGCCCTCGGCCAGCACATGTGTGAGCGCGGCCTCCAACTCCTCGACGCCCTGGGCCAGCAGCTCGCCGAGGGGCCGCCCGAGGACGGAGGTGCGCCCGGTGCCGAGCGCCCGCGCGGCATGCGCGTTGACGACGGCGGGCCGCAGATCGGCGTCGACGAGCACAACACCCCAGGAGGCATCCTCGAAGAGGGCCTCACTGAGGGCGATCGACCGCTCAAGGTCGATCTGGGCGTGCACTTCGCTGAAGGCGCAGTAGACACCGGCGGGCTTCCCGTCGGGCCCGCGCACGGCGGCGGACTGGGTCCGCACCAGCACTCGCCCACCCTCTTTGGTCAACAGGGCGAACTCGTTGACCTGCCGGCCGGGAGCCTGCATGGCGGACATGAGCCGCCCCTCGACCTCCTCGGCGTCCGCACTCCGTACGGCCCACCCGGCCAGCCCGTGCCGCCCGACGGCCTCGGCCGCGGTCCAGCCGAGGATGCGCTCGGCCTCACGGTTCCAGTGGGTCAGCACCCCGTCGGCGTCGAAGGCACACAGTGCCGCGTCCATCCCGTCCAGCAACGCGGCGAGCAGATCGGACCCGCCGGGCCCCTCGGGACCACCGTCCCGCTCGGGCTCGTCGGGACCCAACTCGTCGGTGGTCCCACTACGCCGGGAAGCACTCACCTGGACCCCCTGCTGCAGGCTGCGTCCGCGGACACGGAGCGTCGGTTCACTCACTCACCATCATTCAACTCGAACGTGACGCAGCACACACCGCGTTCCCAAAGATTGAGGCAATCGTTGTACGGCACCGCTTCCGGTACCGGCACACTCGACCGGTGCCCGCCCGCCTCCCCCTGGACGAACAGCTCACCGCGCTGCGGACGACGCTGTCCCGCAACAGGACCCTCCTGGAAGTACTCGACCGCACCGCGGCCCTCGGTCTCCCCGAGTGGTACCTGACCGCGGGCTGCCTCTTCCAAACGATCTGGAACACGGTCACCGGCCGTCCTCCCGCCCACGGCATCAAGGACTACGACGTCTTCTACTACGACGCCACGGACCTCTCCTGGGAGGCGGAGGACACAGCGATCCGCGCAGGCCGCGAGGCCTTCGCCGGCCTCCCCGCCGAGGTGGAGATCCGCAACGAGGCCCGCGTCCACCTCTGGTACGAGCAGAGATTCGGCACCCCGTGCCCGCCGTACGACTCCGTGGAATCCGCGATCGACTCCTTCGCGTCGACCACCTGCTGCCTCGCCGTACGCCTCAAGGAGGACGGCACCTGGCGCGTCTACGCCCCGCACGGCCTCTCCGACATCTACAACCTCGTCGTACGCCCGAACCCGGTCCGGGCCCCACAAGAGGTCTACGAGACGAAGGCGGCCCGCTGGCGGGAGTCCTGGCCGGAGCTGACGGTGCTGCCGTGGCCTATGCCGTCCGCGAAAAGCGGTTGATCCGTCGGCGGAGGGTTCTTAGGGTGGCGAGTACTTCGGAAAGGAGGTGGTTCGGCAGATGTATGGATACCGGACGGAAGAGGTGGCTGCGGGCTAGTTGCCCGCCGTCGTACTCGGTTCGGCGCCGGGCCCGCGTGTGTGAGTCGCACGCAACCGGCCTAACCCAACGCAGTCACCCGACCCGCGAGCTCGCCGGTACGTCCGGCCGGCTCCCCCGCTGTGAGGCGGAGGGACCTGAGCTCGCGGGTCGTCTGCGTGTCAGGCGCGCGACGACCGTCGCGATCACGACCGTGGCCAGGCCGATTCCGCCGAAGATCA
Source organism: Streptomyces sp. NPDC001100 (assembly GCF_053598575.1). Lineage (NCBI taxonomy): Bacteria > Bacillati > Actinomycetota > Actinomycetes > Kitasatosporales > Streptomycetaceae > Streptomyces > Streptomyces sp. NPDC001100. The sequence goes on along the minus strand of NZ_JBSFKO010000054.1, from coordinate 12,740 downwards.
GGGGCAGCAGCCACAGGGAGGCGAAGCCGTTGATGCGCGCGTCCCCGGCGGAGTTCGCGTGGTAGAGGACCTCGACGCGGTCGCCCGTGGCGTAGGACGGTGGATTTGAGCCCGTGGAGCTGCGGAACGTGCGCCGTGTGCCGTGTGCCGGGGTGAACTCGACGACCGGGTACGCCATGGGGCCGCTGTTCGTGCGGTGGGTGCGGGAGGTGCCGGTGCCGTGGCCGGCCCGCCAGTCCAGGGAGACGACGGTGCCCGGGGCACGGTCCGCGCCCGTCAGGAACGAGACCGACACCCCGGCGAGGATCAGTCCGACGGTCAGGAACAGCGATCCGAACGTGATGACTCCGGTGAGGATCCATCGGCGGGCGCCCCACCCACGCACCGGAACTCGCACGCCATCCCTCTCTCTCGTCCGAAGTGAAGGGCCCTTTCCCAGGGCCGGGCCGGGTCCGCGAGAGCTCAGGGGCTCAGGCGCTCCACCCGCCAGCTGCCGTCCTGCTGTGCGGTGTAGCGGAGGCGGTCGTGGAGGCGGTTCTCCCGGCCCTGCCAGAACTCGACCGTCTGGGGGGCGATGCGGAAGCCGCCCCAGTGGGGTGGGACCGGGACCTGTTCGCCCTCGGGGTAGCGGGCGGTCAACTCGGCGTAGGACGACTCCAGTTCGGTCCGGGAGGCGATCACCGAGGACTGGGCGCTGGCCCACGCGCCGAGTTGGGAGCCGTGCGGGCGGGTGCGGAAGTACGCGGCGGTCTCGTCGCGGCCGGTGCGGCGGGCGGTGCCGGTGACCAGGACCTGGCGGGCCATCGGGTGCCAGGGGAAGAGCAGGGAGACGTACGGGTTGGCGGCGAGTTCGCGGGCCTTGCGGGACTCGTAGTTCGTGTAGAAGACGAAGCCCTGCTCGTCGTAGTCCTTGAGGAGCACCGTGCGGGAGCTGGGGCGGCCCTCCGGGTCGGCGGTGGAGACGACCATGGCGTTGGGCTCGTAGACGAGATCCTGGAGCGCCGCCTCCTCGAACCAGCGGCCGAACTGTGCCATGGGGCCGGCGGCCAGGTCCCTCTCGTCGAGGCCCACCGCCCGGTACTGCTTGCGCATCGCGGCGGGGTCGAGGCGGGGATCACGGGCGGCGGAATCGCGGGTGGTGGCTTCACCGGCGGTGGGATCGCGGTCGGTCACGGCGGTCATCTTGCCGTACGGCGGGTACGGCCACGAGTTCGGGTGGCACTCAGTGCCGCAGACCTCCCCTCGGGTGGCACCCGGCGTTATGGTGCTGCTGTCTCTATCTTCGGCCCGCGAGTCCCGAGCGACCGTGGAGCCACAGCATGAGGAGCCGCCTGATGTCCGACCCCGGCTTTGTACCTGGACTCGAAGGAGTCGTCGCGTTCGAGACGGAGATCGCCGAACCGGACAAGGAGGGCGGCGCCCTGCGGTACCGGGGCGTCGACATCGAGGACCTGGTCGGTCATGTCTCGTTCGGCAACGTGTGGGGGCTGCTCGTCGACGGCGCCTTCAATCCCGGGCTGCCGCCCGCCGAGCCGTTCCCGATCCCGGTGCACTCCGGTGACATCCGCGTCGACGTACAGTCCGCGCTGGCCATGCTCGCGCCCGTGTGGGGCCTCAAGCCGCTCCTCGACATCGACGAGGAGCAGGCCCGCGACGACCTCGCCCGCGCGGCCGTCATGGCCCTGTCGTACGTCGCCCAGTCCGCGCGCGGGCAGGGGAACGCGATGGTGCCGCAGCGCGAGATCGACAAGGCGCAGTCCGTCGTCGAGCGGTTCATGATCCGGTGGCGCGGTGAGCCCGATCCGAAGCATGTCGCCGCCGTGGACGCGTACTGGACGTCCGCCGCCGAGCACGGAATGAACGCGTCGACGTTCACGGCCCGGGTCATCGCCTCGACCGGGGCGGATGTCGCCGCCGCGCTGTCGGGGGCCGTGGGTGCCATGTCCGGACCCCTGCACGGTGGTGCGCCGTCCCGGGTGCTCGGGATGATCGAGGAGATCGAGCGGACGGGGGACGCGGAGGCGTACGTCAAGCAGGCGCTGGACAAGGGTGAGCGGTTGATGGGGTTCGGGCACCGGGTGTACCGGGCCGAGGATCCTCGGGCACGTGTACTGCGGCGTACGGCACGGGAGTTGGGGGCGCCGCGGTTCGAGATCGCGGAGGCGTTGGAGAAGGCCGCGCTTGCCGAACTGCACGCTCGGCGTCCCGACCGGGTGCTCGCGACCAACGTCGAGTTCTGGGCCGCGATCGTGCTCGACTTCGCCGAGGTGCCGGCGCACATGTTCACGTCGATGTTCACGTGTGCGCGGACCGCGGGGTGGTCGGCGCACATTCTTGAGCAGAAGCGGACGGGGCGGTTGGTGCGGCCGTCCGCTCGGTATGTGGGGCCTGCGAGTCGCGGTCCGCAGGCGATCGAGGGGTTCGGGGACATCGCCCACTGAGGATCTCCGACAGGAGCGTGGGCGGGTGCGGGTGCGTGGGGGCTGGTCGCGCAGTTCCCCGCGCCCCTAGAGGGCGCCCTCCAGCAGGTGGGTCCATTGGGCGACGACCCTCTCCCTGCGTCCCCTGTCGTCCGTGAGCAGGTTGGCCAGGCCCAGGCCCCTCGCCATGTCCAGGAGGCCCTGGACCGTCTCTCGTACGCCCGGTCTCGACTCGTCCGCGCCCAGGAGGTCCACGGCGATGCGGTGGGTCTCTCGGCCCACTCTCGCCTCCAACTCCGTTACTCGGGGCCTGAGTTGGTCCTCGTTCGAGGCTGCTACCCACAAATGCAGGGCTGCTCGGAACAGGGGGCCCGTGTAGAGGTCGACCAGGGCCTCGACCACTGCGCGGCGGTCTTCGGCGCCCTCCGGGAACAGGGCCCGCAGGGCCGTGGAGCGTTCTTCCGCCACGTACTCGACGGCCGCCGTGAAGAGGTCCTCGCGGGTGGGGAAGTGGTGTTGGGCGGCGCCTCGGGAGACGCCGGCACGTTCGGCCACGACGGCTACCGTGGAGCCCGCCCAGCCGTGTTCGGCGAGGCAGGACACGGCGGCTTCCAGGAGGCGCTGCCGGGTGGCCCGGCTGCGGTCCTGCTTGGGGCTGCGGTCGACCGTGCCGGGCGCGGGCGCCGCGCTCACACCAGCCATGCGGGATCCCGTCGTTCGAGGAAGGCCGTCATCCCCTCGCGGGCCTGCGCGGAGGCGAACAGCCGTGCCGAGAGCGCGGTCAGGTCGGCCGCGTCCCGGTCGAAGGTTTCCAGCACCCTAGCCGTGAGCAGCCGTTTCGTCTCGGCCAAGGCCTCGGGGGCGGAGCGGCGCAGGCCGTCGAGGAGGGGGGCGAGGGATGCGTCCACGTCCTCTCCCGCTGTCGTCAGCAGGCCGATGCGGGCCGCTTCCGGCGCGTCGAAGCGTTCGCCGGTGAGGTAGTAGCGGGCCAGGGCGCGGGGGTCCGTGCGGGGCAGGAGCGGGAGGGAGATCACCGCCGGGGCGACGCCGATCCGTACTTCCGTGAACGCGAAGGTGGCTTCCCCGGATGCCACCGCGATGTCGCAGGCCGCAACCAGGCCCAGGCCGCCCGCCCGTACGTGGCCCGTCACCCGGGCGACGACCGGCCTGGGCGTCTCCACGATCTGCCGGAGCAGGGCCACCAACGCGTCCGGGGACGGCGGGTTCCGCAGGTCCGCGCCCGCGCAGAACGTGTTCCCGGTGTGGGTCAGGACGATCGCCCGTACGTCCGTGTCCTCGGCGCAGTCGGTCAGCGCGTCCGCCAACTCGGCCACCAGGGGCGCCGACAGCGCGTTGCGGGTGTCCGGTGAGTCCAGGCTCAGGGTCTCGATGCCACGTTCGAGGGTCCGGCCGATCAGTGTCATGAGCGGCCTCGGAGTTCGCGGCGCAGGATCTTGCCGGAGGCGGCGCGCGGGACGGCGTCGATGAAGGTGACCCGGCGGACCCGCTTGTAGGGGGCGACGCGTTCGGCCACGTACATCATGACCTCGCCTTCGGTCAGTTCGGGGAGGTCTACGTCCGTCTTCTGGCGGACCACGTACGCGTGCGGGACCTCGTTGTTGTCCTCGTCGTACTCGCCCACCACGGCCGTGTCGGCGATGCCGGGGTGGGTGAGCAGGAGTGCCTCCAGTTCGGCGGGGGCCACCTGGAAGCCCTTGTACTTGATGAGTTCCTTGACCCGGTCGACGACGAAGGTCCAGCCGTCGGCGTCCACATGGCCGACGTCCCCGGTGTGCAGCCAGCCGTCCCCGTCGATCATCGCGGCGGTGTCGTCGGGGCGGCCGAGGTAGCCCTTCATCACCTGGGGGCCGCGGATGAGGAGTTCGCCGGCTTCTCCGATGCCGAGGTCCTTGTCGGGGTCGTCGAGGGAGACGATCCGCATCTCGGTGCCGGCGATGAGTTTGCCGACCGTGCCGGGGGGCGCCGTGGGCATGTCCCGCACGGGGACCACGTGGGTGCCCGGGGACAGTTCCGTCATGCCGTACGCCTGGCCCACGGGCGGCAGGCCCAGGCGTTGCGAGCAGGCTGCGGCGAGGTTCGCGTCGAGGGGTGCGGCGGCGCTGATGACGTACTTCAGTGAGGAGAGGTCGTACTCCGCGACCGCCGGGTGCTTGGCCAGGGCCAGGACGATCGGCGGGGCGACGTACAGGCCGGTGATGCGGTGGTTCTGGATGGCCGCGAGGAAGGTTTCGAGGTCGAAGCGCGGGAGGACGACGACCGCGGCGCCTTTTCGCAGGGGTGCGTTCATCAGGGCCGTGAGGCCGTAGATGTGGAAGAACGGCAGGACGGCGAGGATGCGGTCGCCGGGGCCGGTGGGAACCTCGGGCTCCAACTGGGCCAGGTTCGTGGCTATTTGACTGTGCGTCAGCATGACGCCCTTGGGTATGCCGGTCGTTCCCGAGGAGTACGGGAGGGCCGCGACGTCCGCCACGGGGTCGATGTCGACCTCCGGCTCGGGGGCCGTCGAGGCGAGCATGTCGGCGAGCGAGCGGTGTCCGGGCGCGCTGTCGCAGACGAATATCTCCTCGACACCGCCCGCGAGTTCGGCGGCCCGGCGGGCCGACTCCAGGAACGGCGACACGGTGACGATCCAGCGGGCCGCCGAGTCCCGCAGCTGCTTGGCGAACTCCTCGGGCGTGGCGAGCGGATGCACCGTCGTGACGGAGGCACCCGCGCGCGTGGCGGCGTAGAAGGCCAGCGGGAAGGCGACCGTGTTCGGGCTGTGCAGCGCGAGAACGTCCCCCTTGCGTACGCCCGCCTCCGCGAGCCCCGCCGCGATACTGCGGTGGAACCGGTCCACCTGGGCGTACGTGAGGGTGGTGCCGTCCGTGCCGTCGATCAGCGCGGGTTCGTCCGCGAACTCCGCGGCCGCGGCCAACACCGCGTCGTGGATGGGGAGTTCTACGGCCGGAACGTCTGCGTACTCGCTGCGGAACATGGTTCCTCCTGGCGCGAACTGGCATGGGCCCCTGAGGGGCTAGTACGACTTGGGCAGGCCCAGGGTCTGGTGGGAGACGTAGTTGAGAATCATCTCCCGGCTCACCGGAGCAATACGAGCCACGCGCGCGGCGGTTATCAACGAGGCGAGCCCGAACTCGCGTGTGAGGCCGTTGCCGCCGAGCGTGTGCACCGACTGGTCCACGGCCCGCACGCACGCCTCCCCCGCCGCGTACTTGGCCATGTTTGCCGCCTCGCCCGCGCCGACGTCGTCGCCCGCGTCGTACAGGTACGCCGCCTTCTGCATCATCAGGCGGGCCAGTTCGAGGTCGATGTGCGCCTGTGCGAGCGGGTGCGCGATCGCCTGGTGGGCGCCGATGGGGGCGTCCCACACGGTGCGGTCGCGCGCGTACTCGACGGCGCGGGCCAGCGCGTAGCGGCCCATGCCGATCGCGAAGGCGGCCGTCATGATGCGTTCGGGGTTGAGGCCGGCGAAGAGCTGCAGCAGGCCCGCGTCCTCGTCCCCGACGAGTGCGTCGGCGGGCAGTCGCACGTCGTCCAGGGTCAGCTCGAACTGCTTCTCAGCCGCCTGGAGTTCCATGTCGATCTGGCGGCGCGTGAAGCCGTCGGCGTCGCGCGGGACGATGAACAGGCAGGGCTTGAGCCGGCCCGTGCGGGCGTCTTCCGTGCGGCCGACGATCAGGGTGGCGTCGGCCAGGTCCACGCCGGAGATGAAGACCTTGCGGCCGGTGAGCAGCCAGTCCGTGCCGTCCCTGCGGGCGGTGGTGGTGATGCGGTGGCTGTTGGAGCCGGCGTCGGGTTCGGTGATGCCGAAGGCCATGGTGCGGGTGCCGTCGGCGAGGGCGGGGAGCCAGGTCCGCTTCTGTTCCTCGGTGCCGAAGCGGGCGATCACCGTGCCGCAGATCGCGGGTGACACGACCATCATCAGCAGGGGGCAGCCTGCGGCTCCCAACTCCTCCAGGACGATGGAGAGTTCGGAGATGCCGCCTCCGCCTCCGCCGTATTCCTCCGGGAGGTTGACGCCCAGGTAGCCGAGTTTCGCTGCCTCGGACCAGAGTTGCTCTCGGTCGTAGTCTCGGCCGTGGCGTTTGCCCAGGGCGGAGACGGCTTGGCGTAGGGCCCTGTGTTCTTCGGTTTCGGTGGTGGGCATGTGACTCCCTCGTCGTGGCTGGTCGCGCAGTTCCCCGCGCTCCTTAGGTGGGTTCGACTACCGCCAATAGGGCGGCTAGCTGCACTTGTTGGCCGGGCACGGCGTGCAGGGCTGTCAGCTTGCCTGTGACCGGGGCTGTGATCTTGTGTTCCATCTTCATCGCCTCCAGCCAGATCAGGGGCTGTCCGGCGCTCACAGCGGCTCCTACGGCCAAGTCCTCCGCGACCCTCACCACCGTCCCGGGCATCGGTGCCAGTAGCGAGCCCGGGGCCAGTTGGGCTGTTGGGTCGGGGAAGCGAGGCAGGGCCGTCAGGGTCGTCGCGTTCACGTACACCTGGTCGGTGTTGTAGCGGGCTACCTCGAACTTCCTTCGCACGCCGTCCACTTCGAGTACGACGAGAGTGGCGTCCGCACGGACGACGCGGATCCCGTCCGCGGTCAGGCCCTCCCTGGTGTGCCTGTACTGGACCTCGTATTCGGTGTCACCCATGGCGTAGCGCTTGGTCTGCGGCTGGGACGGGAGGTTGCGCCAGCCGGGGGCGAAGCGGGAGCGGCCGTGGGTGTCGGCGAGGGCGGCCGCGAGGGGGGCGTACGGCTCCGGGGTCGGCTCGGTGAGTTCGGTGAGGTGGCGGTCGTAGAAGCCGGTGTCCATCGTGCCGGTCGTGAACTCCTTGTGGCGCAGGGAGCGTACGAGGAGGTCTCGGTTGGTGAGCGGGCCGTGGATCGTCGCGCGGTCGAGGGCTCCCGCCAGTTTGCGGACGGCCTCCGCTCGGGTGGGGGCGTGGGCGACGACCTTGGCGAGCATCGGGTCGTAGTGGACGCCGATGTCGTCGCCGTCGGTGTAGCCGGTGTCGAGGCGGACGCCGTCCGGGACGGCGAGGCGGTGCAGGGTGCCGGTCTGGGGGGTCCAGCCGGTCGCCGGGTCCTCGGCGTAGAGGCGGGCCTCGATGGCGTGGCCGTGGGGGTGGGGAGGCGTGCTTTCGAGGGGCTCGCCCTCCGCGATCCTCAGTTGCAGGGCCACCAGGTCGATGCCGAACACGGCCTCCGTGACGGGGTGTTCGACCTGGAGGCGGGTGTTCATTTCGAGGAAGTGGGGCCTGCCGTCGGGGGAGATGAGGAACTCGACCGTCCCCGCGCCCTCGTAGGCGACCGCGTGGGCGGCGCGTACGGCCAACTCGCCGAGTTCCTGAGTGAGTTCCTCGCCGAGGCCGGGGGCCGGCGATTCCTCGATCACCTTCTGGTGACGGCGCTGGAGGGAGCAGTCACGGGTACCGAGGGGCCAGACCGTGCCGTGGGTGTCGGCGAGGATCTGTACCTCGACGTGTCGGCCGCCCTCGACGTAGGGCTCGACGAAGACCTCGCCGTCACCGAAAGCGCTGGTGGCCTCGGCGCGGGCGGCCGTCAACTCGGCGTCGAGGTCGGCGAGTTGGCGTACGACGCGCATGCCGCGTCCGCCGCCGCCCGCCGCCGCCTTCACCAGGACGGGGAGGTCGGCCTCGGTGACCGTGCCGAGGGGCGCGATGCCCATCAGCTCCTTGGCGCGGGTCTTCGACGCCATCGCCTCGATCGCCTCGGGCGGGGGTCCGATCCACACCAGGCCGGCGTCCAGGACGGCGCGGGCGAAGTCGGCGTTCTCGGAAAGGAAGCCGTAGCCGGGGTGCACCGCGTCCGCGCCCGCGGCGACGGCCGCCTTCACGATCAACTCGCCGCGCAGGTACGTCTCTTGGGGCGTCGCCCCGGGCAGCCGTACCGTCGTGTCGGCCGCGCGTGCGTGGAGCGCGCGCTCGTCGGCGTCGGAGTGCACGGCGACGGTCCGGATGCCCAGTTCGCGGCAGGTGCGGAAGACCCGGCAGGCGATCTCGCCCCGGTTGGCGACCAGTACTGTCGAAATCACGTGATCCCTCACATCCGGAAGACGCCGAAGCCACCGCGCGCACCCTCGAAGGGCGCCGTGTGGAGGGCGGACAGGCACAGGCCGAGGACGGTGCGGGTGTCGCGCGGGTCGATGACACCGTCGTCGTACAGCCGCCCCGACAGGAACATCGGCAGGGACTCGCACTCGATCTGCTGCTCCACCATGGCGCGCAGCGCCGCGTCCGCCTCCTCGTCGTAGGGCTGTCCCTTGGCCACGGCCGACTGGCGGGCGACGATCGACAGGACGCCGGCGAGCTGCTGGGGGCCCATGACGGCGGACTTGGCACTGGGCCAGGCGAACAGGAAGCGGGGGTCGTAGGCGCGGCCGCACATGCCGTAGTGGCCGGCGCCGTACGAGGCGCCCATGAGCACGGACAGGTGCGGTACGCGGCTGTTGCTGACGGCGTTGATCATCATCGCGCCGTGTTTGATGATGCCGCCCTGCTCGTACTCCTTGCCGACCATGTAGCCGGTGGTGTTGTGCAGGAAGAGCAGCGGGATGTCGCGCTGGTTGGCCAACTGGATGAACTGGGCGGCCTTTTGGGACTCCTGGCTGAAGAGGACCCCTTGGGCGTTCGCCAGGATGCCGACCGGATAGCCGTGCAGAGCGGCCCACCCCGTCACCAGGCTGGTGCCGTAGAGGGGCTTGAACTCGTCGAAGTCGGAGGCGTCGACGAGGCGGGCGACGACCTCGCGCGGATCGAAGGGCGTCTTCAGGTCCCCCGGGACGATGCCCAGCAGCTCGTCCTCGTCGTACTTGGGGGGTGCGGCCGGCCCCGGATCGTCGTACGCCTTGCGGTGGTTGAGGCGGGCGACGACGCGGCGGGCCTGCCGCAGCGCGTCCTGTTCGTCGACGGCGAAGTGGTCGGCGAGTCCGGAGACGCGCGCGTGCATCTCGGCGCCGCCGAGCGACTCGTCGTCGCTCTCCTCCCCGGTGGCCATCTTCACGAGCGGCGGCCCGCCGAGGAACACCTTGGCGCGCTCTTTGACCATGATGACGTGGTCGGACATGCCGGGGATGTACGCGCCGCCGGCGGTCGAGTTGCCGAAGACGACCGCGATGGTGGGGATACCGGCGGCCGAAAGGCGGGTCAGGTCGCGGAAGATGGCGCCGCCGGGGATGAAGATCTCCTTCTGGGACGGCAGATCGGCGCCCCCCGACTCCACGAGGCTGATGCAGGGCAGCCGGTTGGCGAGCGCGATGTCATTGGCCCGCAGGGCCTTCTTCAGCGACCAGGGATTGCTCGCGCCCCCGCGCACGGTCGGGTCGTTGGCGGTGATCAGGCACTCCACGCCCTCGACGACCCCGATGCCGGTGACGAGGGCGGCGCCGACCGCGTAGTCGCTGCCCCAGGCGGCGAGGGGCGACAGTTCGAGGAAGGGCGTGTCGGGGTCGAGCAGCAGCTCGATGCGTTCGCGGGCGAGCAACTTGCCGCGTTTGCGGTGCCGTTCGACGTACTTCGGCCCGCCGCCCGCGAGGGCCTTCGCGTGCTCGGCGTCCAGTTCGGCGAGTTTGGCGAGCATGGCCTCGCGGTTGGCCCGGTAGTCGGGACCGCTGATGTCCAGGGCGGACGGAAGGACGGTCACAGCAGGGCCTCCGGAATGTCCAGTCGACGGGAACGCAGCCACTCGCCCAGGGCCTTGGCCTGCGGATCGAAACGGTGCTGGGCGGCGACACCCTCGCCGAGAATGCCCTCGACGACGAAGTTGAGGGCGCGAAGGTTGGGCAGTACATGCCGGACGACCGTGAACTCCGCTGTCTCCGGCAGGAGTTGGCGGAACCGCTCCACGGTCAGCGCATGGGCGAGCCAGCGCCACGCCTCATCCGTACGCGCCCAGACTCCCACGTTGGCGTTCCCTCCCTTGTCCCCGCTACGGGCCCCGGCGACCAGACCAAGGGCCGCCCGCGCAGTGGGCCCGTCCGGCGGAGGCTCGGGGAGGGCAGGCTGTGGAACGTCTTCCAGTACGAGGATGTCGTGGGCCGGGGCCACAGCAACCCGGCGCCCGTCGTGGAGGACGGCGACATGGTCGACGGTGCCATGGGGGACATACACATCGTCGAAGACGCCATAGGGCGCTCCCTTTCCAGGTGGGGTCAGCACATGGAAGCCCGGGTAGCTGGCCAACGCGAGCTCGACGGCAGCCGCACTCAGCGCCCGCCCGACAACCTCCTGATCGGCGTCCCGGACGACAAGCCGAAGCAGCGCACTGGCGGTCTCCTCGGTCGGCGCGTCGGCGTGATCCGTGCGGGCGAGATCCCAACGAAGTTCACCGGGCCGGGACTTGGCGTTGCTGAACGCGAGGTTCATCTGCTCCCGCACAAGGGCTGCCTTGCGCTCGATGTCGAGTCCGGTGAGCACGAAGGTGACCTCGTTGCGGAAACCCCCCAGCCGGTTGAGCCCGACCTTGAGCGTCGGCGGCGGGGCCTCCCCCCGCACCCCCTCGATCCGCACCCGGTCGGGCCCGTCGTCCGCGAGCCTTACGGTGTCGAGGCGGGCGGTGACATCGGGACCGGCGTACCGCGCCCCCTGCGTCTCGTAGAGCAGCTGAGCGGTGACGGTGCCGACGTCGACGACTCCCCCTGTGCCGGGATGCTTGGTGATGACGGACGAACCGTCCTCATGGATCTCGGCGAGCGGAAAGCCGGGGCGGCGAAGCTTCTCCGCCGTGTGCTCGGTGAAGAAGGCGTAGTTGCCGCCGGTGGCCTGGGTCCCGCACTCCAGCACATGTCCGGCGACCACAGCACCCGCGAGCCGGTCGTGGTCGCCGGCCCCCCACCCGAAGTGGGCGGCGGCGGGACCGGTCACCAGGGCCGCGTCGGTGACCCGCCCGGTCACGACGACATCGGCCCCCGCGCCGAGACAGGCGGCGATACCGAACCCACCCAGATAGGCGTGAGCGGCGAGAGACCCCGGATACCGGCCGACGAGATCGTCCCCCTCGACATGCGCGACCCGCACGGATATCCCGAGCCGATCGGCCAACTTCCGTACGGCATCGGCGAGTCCGGCCGGATTGAGGCCGCCGGCGTTGGTGACGATCCGCACCCCGCGCTCGTGGGCGAGCCCGAGGCACTCCTCCAACTGCTTCAGGAAGGTGCGGGCGTATCCGGCGCTCGGGTCCTTGAGCCGGTCCCGGGCCAGGATGAGCATGGTGAGCTCGGCGAGATAGTCGCCGGTGAGGACGTCGAGCTGTCCACCGGTGAGCATCTCGCGCAGGGCGTCGAAGCGGTCGCCGTAGAAACCGGAGGCGTTGCCTATGCGGAGGGGCGCGAGCCGGGACGTGAGCCGGGGGCTCACTGGCCGGTCCCCTTCGACTTCGGCTGTCGCCCGGGGCCGGGTGGTCCCGCGAAGGCCTGGGCGATGTCGAGCCACCGACCGGCATCGGGTCCTACGGCCTCCACCGCGAGGTCGGCGCGGTGGGCTCGCTGGGTGACGAGAAGGCAGAAGTCGAGGGCGGGACCGGTGACGCGCTGCGGGGCGGTGTCGGGACCGTAGGTCCACAACTCGCCGGAGGGAGCGACAATTTCGACCCGAAACTCCTCACTCGGCGGGGTGAGCCCATGCGCGCCGAAGGCGAAGTCACGCGCCCGTACACCGATGCGCACCACATGCCGGAGCCGGTCCGTAGGTGTTCTGACCGCACCCACCGCGTCCGCGACATCCTGGCCGTGGGCCCAGGTCTCCATGAGGCGACCGGTGGCCATGGAGGCGGCCGACATGGGTGGGCCGTACCAGGGGAAGCGGGTCTTCGTGGGTGCGGCGTAGAGGGCAGCCAACAGGGCGGTCCGCCCGGCCCGCCAGTCGGCAAGAAGCCGAGCGGGAGGCTTGGCGGCACCCTCTTCCGCGCCCTGGTCCACGAACGACTCGGGAGCGGCGAGCGCCTTCTCGACCAGCGCACCGAACGCGTCCTCGTCCGTCACGGCGAGCAACGCCGAGTGATCGGTCCAGGCCAGGTGGGCGATCTGGTGGGCGACGGTCCAGCGGGGGGCGGGAGTCGCGACCGCCCAGCCCTCCGGGCTCAACTCGGCTACCAGCCGGTCGAGTTCCTCGCTCTCCTCACGCAGGTCGTCGAACACGTGCGTTGGATCGGACATGAGGGGAGCATGGCAGGGGCGCCAGAAACAATCAAGCGTGCTTGCATTATTTGGGCGGCGTGATGTTTGCGTGTGTTGTGAAGTGGGCGTTGGGCCACTCGCTTCTTTGTCAGTGTCGGGCTTCCGCGGACCGAGTAAAGGG
>NZ_JBSFKO010000053.1:0-61176 GCF_053598575.1 Streptomyces sp. NPDC001100 | reverse complement strand
CCGCCATCGTCCTCGGGCTGGTCCACGAACTGCGCCACAGGCGGCCTGCGGTGGCAAGGACCTCGGTCCTTGCCCGCCCGGCGTTTCCCTCCAATGCCGACGCCCCTACGACAGGGGCATGACCTTCCGGTAGGCGTACACCGCGGTCGCCGCGACCGCCACGTGCATCAGGAGCAGCGCCCCGACACCCTTCGCGCCACCGTCGCCGAAGAGCAGGAAGTCGGGGACGAAGGACACCACCACGAGCACCGGCACCAGCCACCGCACCAGCGCCTCGGGGTCCTTCGACACCTTGCGCACGACGGCCCAGCCGACGGCACCCGCCACCACTCCGACGACGGTCAGGAAGACGTACGAGGACGCCTTCAGAGGCTTGAAGTCGTCGGGCGCGCCCGCGGCCAGGGCGAGGAGGGCGAGCACCGTGTCCGCCGCGGAGGCCACCACGATCGCGGCCAGCACACCTCCCGCCACGACAAGCGGACCACGGCGGACGGCGACTGCGGCAGGGGCGACAGACATGGCAGCTCCAGGGAGAACGACTGCGGGAAGGACCGCACAACGGGAAGTTTGAACTCTCAAACGAGAGTCTTGCCGAACCCGTTTGAAATTTCAAGCGCAAGGCGGGGAGCTTGTCGAAACGTCCTGACAAACGGATTGACATCCCTCGGGGCCGGTCTCATAGTTGCGAGCTACTAGAGCGCGCTAATGACGCGCGATCGCCGCCGGAAAGCCGGTGTTCTGCGAGAAGCCCCTCGCCACCACCGCCGAGCACTGCCTGCGGATCGTCGAGGCCGAGCAGGCGCACGGCCGCCGCCTGGTCCAGGTCGGCTTCATGCGCCGCTACGACACCGGATACCGGCAGATGAAGCACGTCATCGACTCCGGCCGGATCGGCGAACCGCTGATCGTGCACTGCGCCCACCGCAACCCGACCGTCCCCGAGTCGTACACCTCCGCCATGGCCGCCCTGGACACGGCCGTGCACGAGGTGGACGTACTGCGCTGGCTGCTCGACGACGAGATCGTCTCCACCCAGGTGGTCACCCCGCGCGCCACCAGCAAGCGGTTCGCCCACCTCAAGGACCCGCAGATCATGCTCTTCGAGACCGCCAAGGGCGTCCGCATCGACCTGGAGGTCTTCGTCAACTGCCAGTACGGCTACGACATCCAGTGCGAGGCCGTCGGTGAGGAGGGCCTGGTCCGGCTGCCCGACCCGGCCGCGGTCGGTGTCCGCACCGCCGGCCGACACAGCACCGAGGTCCTCACGGACTGGGTGGGCCGCTTCAAGGAGGCCTTCGACACCGAGTTCCGCGAGTGGGTCGCGGGCATCGCGACCGGCGTCGAGCCCGCCGGCCCCTCGGCGTGGGACGGCTACGCGGCCACCGTCATCACCGCCGCGACCGTCGAGGCCCTGGAATCGGGCACCGTCGTCGCCACCGACCTCAAGCCCCGCCCCGCCTTCTACGGAGGAGCCGCGTGAAGATCGCCCTCGACCCCTACATGTTCCGCGCCCTGCCCATCGACGACATGGTGCGCACCGTCACCGAACTCGGCTACGAGTAAATCGAGTTGTCGCCCCGCGACGACTTCATGCCGTTCTTCCTGCACCCGCGTGCCGACGACGAACGGATCGCGGAATCGCCGCGGGCCGGCTCGACCTCGCGGTGATCGCGTCCTGGGACACGCTCCCCGCCCCGCCCCCGCGGGTCGCCGTCCACGATCTGCTCGTCGATCCGATGGTCGTCGTACTCCCCGACGACCATCCGCTGGCCGGCCGGCACCCCGTCGGGACCCCGGTCGGCCTGCACGAGCTGCGCGCCGAGTCATGGGTGACCATCATGGCCGGCCATCCGGCTCGCGAGCAGTTCGACCGGGCCGTCTCCGAGGCCGGTTTCACGCCTCGCATCAGGTTCCGGACCGCCTCGTACGCCGTCGCCCAGGCCCTCGTCGGAACCGGTATCGGCGTGGCCCTCGTCTCCCGCCTGGCCCTGACCGACGTCCCCGGCACCACCCACCGCGAACTGGCTCACCCTCGGCTGCGTCGTCGGCTGCACGCGGTCACCCCCACCGAAACCTCCGTCACACCTCTGGTGGACGTCTTCCTCGATCTCCTGCGTGACGTCGCCGGGCACATCACCGAGACCTGGGCGGACGAGCACTGAGGGCCCCTCACCGCCCGGTGACGTCGGTGCGCCGGTTGTCCGGCTTGAAGGGCAGCGCCGTGACCGTCGCGGATCTCCCGCTGCGGGGTGCCCGGACGGCCCCACAGGACGACGACCTCCGTGCCCGGTGTCGCATGCGCGGGGTCGAGCGCACAGAGGGAGATCATCGCCCGTAGGGTCGGGCTCACCGTCCGGCCCGTGGCCACGCCGACCGGCTCGCCCGACACCAGGACCTGGTCGAAGTGGGGACCGCGTCTGCGCGGCAGCTCCATCTGGTCCGGCGGCTCGGCCTCGCCCAGGAGCGAGGTGAGGACGCCGGCTACGTCCTGTCCGTTCCAGCGCAGACCTGTCAACTGCCTTGTGGGTACGCCGCTTTCGGCGTCCCGCACGAGTGCGTCCCGGCCGATGAAGTCGCGGTCGGGGATGCCCGAGGGCGACGTCTTCCATGGTTGGTATCGGTGGCAACCTCCTTGATCCCGCGTCCCGCCGCGAGAAAGGATTACTAAATCGATTAGGCCGTCAGGTTACAGAGGAAAAATTTAATCGATCTAGTACCCGTGGCTGACTGCCTTAGCGACCGTCGGCGCGTACTGCGACGGGTGGACCACTCGACCCGCTTTATTCGGTTGCCGCTCCCCGGGTCCGCCCTTCACCATGGGCGGGCGACCGGGAGCTGCCCGGTGCTCCACGAGAGGAGGCACGTCCGTGATCACGACTGTCCTCGGCATGCCCGCAGACCACCTCTCACTCACTTCTTGGAGCACCTCCAGCGATGTCTCACGACGATCTCCCGCAGCACTCTCAACTCCCCTCGTTCCCTGACGACTTCAGCACCGACGCCCACCGCTCCGTCCCGCAGCCGGACGGCCTGGGCGATGTCGACGACCGGTTCGTCTTCGACTTCCGTGCCTACGACGACGACCTCGCGGACGGCCAGCGCTGGTCGACCTGGCTGAGCGTCGAACCTCTCTCCCGCGGCCCCGAGCCGCTCCCGGACTGGGTGGTGACCTCGCAGGGAGCGATCGACACCGAACTCGGCGTCCTCAAGACCGGCAAGGAGGCCGACGTCCACCTCGTCGAGCGCGCCGACCCGCTCGACCCCGACGCCGGCGTGGTGATGGCGGCCAAGCGGTACCGCTCTCCCGAACACCGGTCCTTCCACCGCGCCGCGTCCTACACCGAGGGACGTTCGATGAAACGCTCGCGTGACGAGCGGGCCGTCAAACGCAAGAGCACCTTCGGGCGGCAGGTCGCTGCCGGAGAGTGGGCGGTGTCCGAATGGGGTGCGCTGGTGCGGTTCTGGAACCTCGGGCTGCCGGTTCCCTACCCGGTCCAGATCGACGGCACCGAGATCCTGATGGAATGGATCACCGTCGTCGACGAGGACGGCACCGTCCGGACCGCGCCCCGCCTCGCCCAGACCAGGCCCTCGCCCCAGCTGCTGGCGACGTACTTCGAGCAGCTCACCGACACGCTCGCCACCATGGTCCAGAACGGTCTCGTGCACGGTGACCTCTCGGCGTACAACATCCTGGCGGCGGGCGAGCGGCTGGTGATCATCGACCTGCCGCAGATCGTCGATCTGGTCGGCAACCTCAACGGGATGACCTTCCTCCAGCGCGACTGTGCCAACATCTGCGGCTGGTTCCGCTCACGGGGCCTCGACGTCGACGAGCACGAGCTGTTCGCGGAACTGATGGCGCACGCCTTCTGACCGAACCGTGCGACCAGTTGTACTCCGTCGTCGGTGACCCTCCGGAAGCCCCACCGGGTCACCGACGACACCGCCGACGGTCAGGGAGCGATCCCCACGCCGTCGATCCGGCTCCACGCCCGCTCCTGTGCCGCGGTCATGGCGGGCCAGGCGAGCCCGCCCGGCCGGGGCCGGATCCGTGAGGCGTAGGGCGCGGGGCGGAAGGCAGGGTCGTAGAAGCACCCGCTGCCGTACTTCTCGTCGAAGGCCGCGCACGAAGCCGCGACCGAGCGCGGGGTCGGCTTGCGTCCGTGGCGGACCCAAGTGTCCAGCGCAGCAATCGAGTTGGCGTACTCGGAGTCGCTCAGCGCGCTGTGCTCGGTCTCCGTCGTGAAGGTCTGGACGAGGTTGCCGCCCCGGCCAGCGCCCCGGAGAGTGGCGCGGTAGGCCGCCTCGTGCTCGACGAAGGCGGTCGGGTCGTCGATCGCGTGCAGGGTGAGGACGGGGATGGAGACCCTGCCGGTCAGGTCGCTGTCGTAGGAGAGGTCGCGACGTGCGGTGGGGTCGGCGGAGAACCGCTCCACGCCCGTGTTGAGCGCCTTGTCGTCGTGTGAACCCGAGTACCACACGCCCCGGTTGCTGAAGGGATTGCGGCCGCCCAGCCGGCTCGACACGATGTCGCGGAACGTGAAGGTCGCAAACCGCAGATGCGACTCCAGTGAGCGCTCCGGGATGCGGGTGACGGCGAGGATGTCGTCGAGGTTGCGCTGCTGGAGCGCGGTCCGCTCCGCGGGGGCGGAGGCGAATCCGGTGCACTCCTGCAAACGGGCGCGGAGCCCGGCGCTCGTCATGGTGGAGTCGGCGCGCAGCCCCTGCCACAGCGGGTACTGCGGCTCGCTCGGGCGGGGGTGGTTGTGGCAGTAGTACTGGTAGACCACCCGCAGGTCGACCCGGTAGTCGTAGCCGCGTGAACCGCCGCCGAGGACACCGCTCGTGAGCAGCGCGCCGTCGTAGGCGCCGGGTTGTCCGCCGTAGGTCTCCGCGACCTTGGCGGCGACGTCGCCGCCCCAGGACTGGCCGTGCACATAGGTCCGCTTCGGCTTGCCGAACTCCGAGACGAACAGTTTGCGCACGTTCTCGGTGTCGGCGGCGGCCATCCGGGTCCCGTAGCCACCGCGGCGGTAGGACGAGCCGGCCCAGGCGTACCCCTCCTCGACCATCACCGCCCAACGCCCCAGATCGTCGGTGCTGCGGGACGGGTCCGAAGAGTCGCCGAGATCGGGTCCGCCGTGCGCGTGCACGACGAGTGATCCGTTCCAGTCCGTCGGAACGGCCATCGCGTAGTACGCCCCGTTGGCGTCCTGGCCGGTGTAACAGGTCGCCTTCCCGAGCAGGCTGGACGGACAGGCGGCCACCGCGGGCCGAGCGCTGTCCGTCCGGGGCGCAGGGGCGTTGCCCAGCGTGCCGAGGAGTGCTGCGGCGAGGCCGGCGGCCAGTGCCGCCCGGCGGGGGCGGGGGGACGAGAGCCGTCGGCGTAGCGATGCGGGCGCGTCAAGAATCTTCAAGGGAGCGGCTCCTGTGTGTTCGCTGTGCGGATGTGCCCTGCGAACCGTGATGCTAGGAACCGCCGTGTGCGGGGACTACCCGCCGATCATTGCGTTCATAGTGTTCGCCCCTCCCGGCGGCCGGTCGGCACACCGCCGTTCCCTCGTCCGGCCCTCGCCTCCGACGTCACCGAGATGTGGGCAGCGGATGCGGAGCGGCGTCCGCCTGCTGGAGTTCGGCGAGGATCTGGTTCTGGCCGGTGAGGAGTTCGGTGAGGATCCGGCGGGCGGCGCGCAGGAGGTCGGCGACGTCTGTGCCGGCGAGTTCGTAGCGGACGGTGGAGCCCTCCCGTGTGGACACGACGATCCCGGAGCGTCGCAGGACGGCCAGTTGCTGCGACAGGCTGGAGGGTTCGATCTCGATGTCGGCGAGCAGGTCCCGTACGGACACCGGACCGTGCTGGAGGAGTTCCAGGACCCTGATGCGCACGGGGTGGCCGAGCATGCGGAAGAAGTCTGCCTTGACCTGGTAGAGGGGGACCTGCATGGACGCTCGCTCCTTGCCGGGTTGTTCGGACTGCAGCCGCCGGGATGTGGCGGTACCCGAGAGTGCCGCCACATCGCAGGCCGCCCTCCGAAGCCGATCCTTCACGTCTCGGTCCCTGCGCAACCGCACATTGCGACCATGCAGATGTCGCGAGTTGAAGAAGTCTTCACATCATGGGCAGACGTGACTCCCGCATGCCGGAACGGGCTAGATCTCGATCTGTCCCTCCACACGTTTGAGTTGGTGGCGGGCCATCGCCAGGTTCGAGCGGGCCTTGTCGAGTACGAGGTACAGGAACAGACCGTTGCCGTCACGGCCGGTGATCAGACGGATCAGGTGGTACTGGCTGTCCAGCGTGATCAGGATGTCCTCGATCTGGCCCTTGAGGCCCAGCTGTTCCATGGTGCGCACCTTGGCCCGGATGACATCCGTGTTGCCGGCCGCGGCGACCGTCAGGTCCAGGGTCTTGCTGCCGCCCAGCGTGCCCAGCGCCATACCGCTGGTGTAGTCGACGACCGCTGCCCCCATCGCCCCCTCGATGCCGGCCATCATCTCCTTCAGCGACACTTCCACACTCGCCACGATGCCTCCCCTTGCGTTCCGTTGACTGCGGCGGGCCGGTACTGCCGACCCACCTCGACGTCACGGACCGTAGGCATCCGGCCCTCCCCCGCGGAGTATCTCTTCGACACTGACTCCGAACGATCGAACAACGGCCCGACAGGATCTGTTGATGGGCCAGAACTGCCGTGCCTGGTACGAAAGTTGACGCGTCCCGTGCGCGGGCGGCACAGCAGGCCCCTCCGCTACCACCGCGCTGGACCCTTGCCGGAAGGCCGTCGACGACGCTCCTTCCCGTCCGACGCCGGAGCTCTCCTCACCGGCGATGTTCTGCGCCGACGCGACCACACCGCCGGTCGTCACGCGCCCCGCCTGGTCCGGGTTCGCCTTCGCCGACGTCGGTACACCGTCGAGTCAACCGGCCGCCCGTGCCGAGGAGACCGCCGTACGGGCGGCGCTTTCGACCGCCGCGATGCCACCCGCCATCGACGCGTTGCCGGAGGAGAGGACCGCGACGAGGTAGTGGTGCGTTCCCGAGGTGACCTCGCCGACGCTGTTGATGTCCCACAGGCCGGTCGTGCTGCGCTGCAGCCAGCCGTTCTTGAGCGCCCACCCGGCGTCGGAGGCCGCCGAGACGCCCCACGACTGGTCGGCGGCGATGCGGGTCATCAGCGTACGGATGTAGGTCCGGGACGCCCCGGTCAGTGCGGAGCCGCTCGCGGACGAGGTCCCGCCGTCGGCGAAGACATCCTGCAACAGGCGGACCTGGTCGGTCGCCGTGGTCTGGGTGAGTCCCCACCTGCCGGCGGCTCCGCCCACGGTCGCGGAGAGGCCGAGACGCTTGTTCGCCGTCTCCAGGCCGGGTGCCTGGCCGATCCGGCGCCAGAGTGCGTTCGCCGCGTCGTTGTCGCTGTGCTCGATCATCGCCGTGGCCCAGGTGCGCTCCTGCTGGGTGAGACCGCGTCCGGCGTCCTGGGCCTGGAGGAGCAGCGTGGCGAGGATGTCGACCTTGATGATGCTGGCCGTGTCGTACGGGGCGTCCTTCCCGCGCACCTGCGGCTTCAGGGCGGGGTGGTCCAGGTCCAGCAGCGCGGTCGTCACTCGCGCCTGGCTCGTCACGGTCGTCTGCGTGGTGCCGGTTGCGGAGCCCGCCGGCGTGCCGGTGTCGGCCGCCGCGGCAGGGCCGACCGCGGCGATCGCAAGCAGGGTGGACACGGCACCGGTGAGGAGCGCCCCGCGGCGGCCGGCATGTCTGCCGCGGCGGCCCGGCGCGCTCGCGGTCGGCGTGGTCGGTCGGGGATTCGGTCGGTACGACATGGAGCCTCGGCGGTTCGGGGGCGGGGGCACAGAGCTGCGAACGTAGACGAGGCGGCCGTTCCGTGACGTGACCAGTGCCACGAAAAGGCCCTATGGGCACGATTTGTGAGGATAACCACTGCTTCCGGGCCGCCCGGGACGGGGCGGCGCCCCCTGTGCCCCACACTGCGCACGGACCGGCAAATCGACTCCTCCGGAGTAATGAACTGGCTTACGCGGCGGGGCCGTTGGGACGTATGTTGAGCGGCGGACACCGCACACCCCGGCTGAAGGACGAACGCTACCCATGCCAGACCAAGCAATGACGCCCGGACCGGCCGAACACCAGAAGATCGACACATCGGTGCCGCACTCGGCCCGGATCTGGAACTACTGGCTGGGCGGCAAGGACAACTACCCCGTCGACGAGGCAGCGGGCGACGCGTACACCGCCGTCTTCCCCGGCATCGTCACCATCGCCCGCAGCAGCCGCGCCTTCCTGCGCCGCAACATCACGTACCTGGTCTCCGAGGCGGGCATCCGC
This sequence comes from Streptomyces sp. NPDC001100, assembly GCF_053598575.1. Lineage (NCBI taxonomy): Bacteria > Bacillati > Actinomycetota > Actinomycetes > Kitasatosporales > Streptomycetaceae > Streptomyces > Streptomyces sp. NPDC001100. The sequence goes on along the minus strand of NZ_JBSFKO010000053.1, from coordinate 52,829 downwards.
CAGTTCCTGGACGTCGGCACCGGCCTGCCGACCGCCGACAACACCCATCAGGTCGCCCAGCGGATCGCCCCCGAGGCCCGGATCGTCTACGTCGACAACGACCCGATGGTCCTCGCGCACGCCCACGCTCTGCTCTACTCCACGCCGGAGGGCGTGACCGCCTACGTGGACGCCAACGTGACGGACCCGGACCGCATCCTGGCGGAAGCCGCCAAGACGCTGGATCTCAGCCGGCCCACCGCGCTCATCCTCAGCAACATCCTGGGCCACGTCGCCACCCACGACCAGGCGCTCTCCATCGTCACCCGGCTGATGGACGCGCTGCCGTCCGGCAGTTACCTCTCCATCAACGACGGTTCGCGGGGCATCGACCCGGTCTTCGAGCAGGCCCAGGACGCCTACAACGAAAGCGGCGCCGTCCCCTACAACCTGCGCACCGTCGACGAGATCACGGCCTACTTCGACGGCCTGGAACTGGTGGACCCCGGTGTGGTCTCGGTCCCCCTCTGGCGCCCGGAATCCACCTCCCCGGCTCCGGAACAGATCGGCGAGCACGGCGGCCTCGCCCGGAAGCCGTGACACCCCGAGCCTGCTCATGAAGCTCGTACCAATCGATGTCGGCGGGGGCGCCGGGACCCGGTTCTTTCCGGACCGGCGTCTCGACGTAGTCGACGGGCCGTCCGGCCTCGGGGCCGGCCACCGCGGACGTGAGGGCGATGTCGAGGGCGGGATGTGGTGGGCCGGTCAGGCCCAGGGCCTCATCGACAGCGTGGAGAGCTGCGAGACGGTGGTCCGCACCATCGTGGCGGACGCGGAGAGCATCATCCGCGACCGGCTCCGGCACCAGCTCGTAGCGTCGGACGACATGGCCCCGGCAGCGGCCTGCTGACGGGGTCCTCCGCTTCGCGCCCTGACGGTGGCTGGGCCGGAATCGGGATCACGGGGGTACCGCCGGAAGCGATCACATACCGTACTGACGCGCCGCCCCGCCCAGATCCGATCCGCTTCGGAGGCCCCGCCCCATGGCCCGCCTGTACGTCCGCTCCGGCATCGCCCCCGACGCTCCGGACGCGGCCTTCCCCATCCTGGTCGTCGATCCGAACGGCACCCCGGGCGAGCGGGCGCTGGCCCGGCTCGGTGGGCACTGCTACGCGGGCGACGGGGCGTTCTACCTGGTGCGGACGGACGGCTGGGCCGAGCGGTCGCTCGATGCCGGACGGCTGGTGGTCGGCATAGCCGTCCGTCCCGTGCCGCTCCGGCAGGCGGGCGTGGACCTGGCCGGCTTCCCGGACCGGTCGGGGATCGACCCGGACGCCGTGCTGCTCCTGTCGGCGCGGACGACGGTCGATCCGGAACTCTGCGCGCACCTGAGCGGGGCGACGGCCGTGTTCACCGGAGGACCCGACGTCACGCTCGACGATCTCCTCGCCGACGACGAGGAGTGGCCGATCATGCTGGCTCCCCCGTCGTCCGAGGTCTGACCGCCGCCGTGACAGGGCAGGGTGATGCGGTGAGCGACGACGAGACGACCGCACCGGCACCGGAATCGACCACTGCGGAGAACCGGCACGCCAGCTGGCTGGAACTGTTCTTCGACCTGGTCGCCGTGGCGGGGGTGGCACAGATCGCGCATCTGCTGCACGGTGTCCCGGACGTGTCCGATCTCGGGCTGTACGCGCTGCTGTTCCTGGCTTTCTGGACGGCCTGGATCGTCTTCACCCTGTACGCGAACGTGGCCTACGAGAACACCCACGTCCGTACGGTGCTGGCCGCGATGTTCGGCATGGCGGTCATGGCCGCGGCGGTACCGGGGGTGCACGAGGGGGACGACCAGCACGCGCGCGTGTTCGCGCTCGCCTATGTCCTGATCCGGGGGCTGGCGAGCCGGGCCTGGCAGCACCGTCGCCAGATCCTCGTCGACTGGCCGGCCGCCCAGATGTCGCTCGGCGTGATCCCGTGGATCGTCTCCCTCTGGGCGCACGACCCGACGCGTTACTGGCTCTGGGCCCTCGGTATCGCCCTCGATCTGTACGTCACGTTCGCGGTCTCCGCTCGCGACCTGGTCGAGCACCGGGAGGCCCGGGAACGCCGCGACGACCGGCCCGCGCGACGCGGCTCCGCAAGGGGCCCGTCGCTCGCGCGGTCGCAGACGGAGCACCTGAGCGAGCGGCTCAGCCTCTTCGTCCTCATCGTGCTGGGTGAGGGCGTGGCCCAGGTCGTCGAAGCCACTTCGGACGCGGAGTGGGACAAGCAGCTGTGCGTGCTCGCCGTCGCGGCGTTCTTCCTGCTGGCCACGGTGTGGGCGTTGTCCTTCGAGCACGGCTATGCGGGGGTGCCGCATCTGACGGCGGGCGTGCTGCCCTCCCGTGCGGGGTTGCCCCTGCACTGTTTCGTCTCCGGTTGCCTCGCCGCTCTGGCCGCCGCGCTCGGAGCGGCGGCCGAGCATCTGGACACGCTGCCGGACGCCACCCGGTGGCTGCTGTGCTCCTCGCTCGCCGGGTATTTCCTGCTCAGCGGGCTTGCCTGGCTGGGCAGAGCCGGCCGGGAACAGCGGTGGCTGCTGTCGGTGGCTCTCCCCTGCTGCGTACTGCCGCTGCTGCTGGCGGCGTTCGGCGCCCAGGTGCGCACCCTGACCGTGGTCTGGCTGCTCGTCCTGATCACCCTGTGGCCGATTCTCTACGAGCGGCTGGTGACGAGGTCGCCGAAGGAGGTCGTGGGGACCGGGACTTGAGCCATGGGGCGAGGTTGTACCGGTGCCATGGACTCGGGCAGGCTGACTTCCCCGTCGCCAGGAGGAGCGGGACGACCAGAAGGAGTCTCGGGCATGATCGACTGGGTGCCTCTCCGTACCGGAGCACGGCCCGTCCCCTCGCCCATGGCCACGCCGCTGGTCTGGGCGGCGGCATCCGGTGGCGCGCTGGTGCTGGTGGCGCTGCTCAACGCGCTGATCGGTCCCGATCGGCCCTCCCCGGCGCTGGTCGCGCTGTCCCTGCTCTCCGTGGTGCTCGGGCTGTGCGCCCGTTTCACGGCGGCTCCCGGCACCGCGGTGCTGTGCTGGCTCTTCCTCAATGGGTTCGCCATACCGCCCGCCGGCACCCTTACCTGGACCGGACAGCGCGACGCCTTCTGGCTCGCCTGCCTCTTCACCGCCGCCGTGGTGGGCACCGCTCTGGCCCGCCTCCTGCACGCCCGAGCGGCCTACCGCCGGATCACCACTGGCGTCGGCGGCCCGACGGACACCGGATCATGAACGGCGTGGCCGCTCGGCAGGCAATACCATCGCCCGGCCGCCCGCGACGGCCCTCCCGACCAGGCCACTCGGTCGGGTGACGGCCCGCGGCATCGTCGCTGCTTGGCGGACCGAAAAGTGCCGTTTCCGGGCTTCATGGCCAGATCCCTCTTATCGTGGAGCGACACAGTGACCATCGGCGTCGAAGCGGGCAGGCCATGCAGGATCCGGATCCGGAGATCGACTACGCGGCGGTCTTCCGCGACCTGCCGGGCATGGTGGCGCTGCTCAGCCCCGAGCTCGTCTACCTCGACGCCAACGAGGACTTCCAGCGCCTGTCGGGACGCAAGCGCGAGGAACTGGTCGGCCGGTACATCTTCGACGTCTTCCCCGAGAACCCCAAGGACTCGGCGGCGGCCGGCATGCGCGAGACCCGGGAGTCGATGCTCCGCGCGGTGACCACCGGGGAGCGCGACACCATGGCCCTGCTCCGCTACGACATCGAGGATCCCCCGCTGTCCGGCCGCTGGGTGGAGCACTTCTGGAGCCCGGTCAACGCGCCCGTCCGCGGCCCGGACGGCGAAGTGACGCTGATCGTGCACCGGGTCGAGGAGGTCACCGAGTTCGTCCGGGGCTTCGGCGGTCAGTCCGACGACAGCCGGGCCCGGGTGCTGGAGGCCGAGCTGTATACCCGGGCACGTGAGCTGCAGCAGGTCAACGAGCGGCTGCGCACGGCCCACGCCCACGAGCGCGAGGTGGCCCTGACCCTCCAGGCGGCGATGCTGCCCCCGCCGCGACCCGTCGGTCACCACCGGGCGGCCGTCCGCTACCGGCCCGCCGTGGGCGCCCTGAACGTCTGCGGCGACTGGTACGACCTGGTCGACCTGCCCGACGGCGGGATGGCGGTCGCCGTCGGTGACGTCGTCGGACACGGTCTGGCGGCGGCCTGTGCCATGGGCCAGCTGCGCAGCGCCCTGAGCGCGGCCTGCCGGGTCGCCGACGGACCGGGGTCCGCCCTGGAGGCCCTCGGTCTGTACTCCCGTTTCGTCGAGGGCGCCGAGTCGGCCACCGCGGTCACGACGTACATCGACTGGGACGACCACGTCATCACCTACAGCTGCGCGGGCCACCCGCCGCCGGCCCTGCTCGACCCCGACGGCACGGTCACCTTCCTCGACCAGGCCACGGACCCGCCCCTGGGCGCCATGCCCGAGCATGTCGGCCGGGTGCAGACGAGCGTCCCCTTCGCCGAGGGCGCCACCCTCGTGCTGTACACCGACGGACTGATCGAGCGCCGTACGGAGGACATCGACCGCGGTCTGGCCCGCCTCGCCGGCTCCCTCGCCCACCACCGGCACGCGGAGCCCGAGTCCCTGGCCGACGCCCTGCTCGCCGATCTGCTCCCCGCCGAGGGCAACACCGACGACACGGCCCTGATCGTGCTGCGTCTGTGACGGCCCGCCCGTTCGACGCGGGGGCCGTGCGTCTGGCCTGAATCCGTAGCCCGGCGAACCGTCCGCCAGCCCCTGCGGATACGCGGAACGCGCATGGCCGGGCGCCTAGTTCGCCGGTTTCCCCGACGCCTTCTCGCAGCCCGTCCACAGCTTCCCCGGCCGATTGTCAGTGATCGCCGCTAACGTTCCACTCGTCGTCGCACAGATGTCGGGGCATCCCGGCTGAACTGTGCTTTCTTCGGGCTGTGTTGATGTGGGAGGCGGGGGCATCGTGGGTTGGCTGTCGGCGGGTGACGGGTATGAAGTCGCCCTGGTGGAGGGGCGGGTGGCGGCGCGTGCCACCGGGGGCCGGGCAGCGGGGCGGCAGTTGAAGTCCCTGCCGCGCGCGCTCAAGGACCACCCGGAGGTGGACCGGCTGCGGCGGTTCGCCGAATGGCTGGATCGGCACGCTGCGGGGTGTGTCGCCCAGGTCGACTCCTGGATGGTGTCGTCGCTCCCCGTCCCGACCGGTCTGCTGGTCCGGGTGTGGCCGGACGAGGCCTGGCAGTCCGCCCTGCGCGACCTGGCCGTGATGGGCGACGACCCCGACGAGGTCGGCTTCCTGCGGGGCACCACCGAGGACGGCGAGCTGCGGGTGGTGAACCTCGACGGCGAGACGGTACGGCTGTCCCCGCGCACGGTGACCCTGCCGCACCCGGTACTGCTGCCGGACCTCGACGACATCCGGGAGTTCGCGGCCGAGCTGGGCATCGTCCAGCGCGTCGAGCAGATCCACCGGGCGACCTGGCAGCGCCCCGACGAACTCGCCCCCAAGGCCACCGAGGTGCGGGAGTTCGCCGGCGGCTCGTTCCGCTCCCGCTTCGCCCTCGCCGCACGCGCCAGTTCGCTGGGCTACCGCGTCTCCGGCGGCTACTCCACGGCCCGGGTGCGCGACGGCGGACGCACCGTCGAGGCCTCCGTGTGGATCGGGGAGCCGTACTGGGAGGACACGGTGGAGACGGGGAGTCTCAGCTGGCAGGACCAGGACGGCCGTGCCCTGCCGTTGCGGGAGGTGGGGCCGGTGGCCTGGTCCGAGGGAATGCGGATGGCGGCGGCGCTGTACGCCGGGCGTGACATCGAGGAAGGCAAGAGCGCATGAGCGGGGGGACGCAGGTGTCGTACGAGGAGATGCTCGCGGCCGGGGCGGTGCTGCCGCCGGACGCGAAGGGCGCCGGTGAGCGGGCGGTGCCGCTGACGGCGCGGACCTATCGGCATCCGGGTCTGGACGACCGGCTGGTGGTGCGGCTGGTCGCCGGTGAACTGGGCGCGGCGGAGGACCTGGCCGCCGGTTTCCTCGGCCTGGAGCAGGCCGCCGAACCGGCCGTGGTGGGGCTCGGGTCGCGTCAGTCGCTGGGCTTTCCGGAGTGGGTGCTGGTGCACCATCCCGAGGACGGGCACCACGCGCTCGGTGTCGTACCGGACCTGGAGCGGGCGGCCCGGCAGGTGAAGTCCCGGCCCAAGACCGCGCTGGACGCCTACGTGGAACTCGGCGCGCGGCTGGCGGCCTCCGTGCCGCACTTCCTGCCGACCTTCTACGAGCAGGCGGGCCGGGTGTTCCTCGCCGAGGAGAACGCCACCTACGCGGCCCAGTTGTTCACGCGGGCCCGCAAGGCCGAGGCGGAGCACGGGCTGGTCATCGAGGAGGACCGGCTCGACGCGGTGTTCCTGGAGTTCGCGCTGGCGGGCGCGCTGCCGGTGAAGGTGCTGTCCTCCTACGGCAAGGAGCTCGCCGCGCGGGTACCGGCCGAGGAGGCGCTGCGGCGTTTCACCCGGCTGTGTCTGCGGCGTACCGCGGGCGGGCTGCCGCCGTCCGCGCAGATGGCGGGCGACCTGCGCAAGCTGGCCCGTGCCGCGGGGCAGGACGCCGACCTCGCCGAGCAGGACTACCTGTCCGAGCTGCTCGGTCTGCCGGCCACGCTGCGTGCCGCGGCCGGCTGGTGGAAGGGCCACCGTGCCGCGCTGGTGGCACTGGCAGCGCGCGAGCGGCAGGTGCGCGGCGCCCTGCTGGACATGATTCCGGCGGGCCACGACGACGAGATGCCCGCGCTGTGGCTCCAGGTGCTGGAGGACTCCGGTGCCACGGCGGGGTTGTGGGATGCCGCGCTGCCCGAGGAGGAGCGTCCCCGGGACGGCACGGCGGGGTGGCTGGAGCGTTTCCTGACGTTCCGTGAGCGGGCCCGGTCCTGGCGCGGCTCGACCAGGATGCCTCAGCTGTACCCGCTCGTGGAGCGGATCGCGGACCGGTTGCGGGCCGAACTCCTCGCGTCCGGCGGCGCGTTGAAGGTCACCCACGACATCGACCTGATCGACCTGCTGCTGTCCCTGGACGTACCGGTGGCGGCCCCGGAGCGGGGTCACGCCCTGCCGCTGGAGCAGTGGGCGATGGGCGACGGGCACCGGGACCTGCTGTTCCTGGGCGCCGACGCCCGGTTCCACGGCGCCTTCCTGAAGGGCGCGGACCGGTTCGGCGACAACGACTCGGGCCTGCGGGCCATCCGGCTGCTCGCACAGTCGCCCGGCTGTCGTCCGCTGCTGGCCCAGTGGGTGCGGACGGTCGTCGAGCGGTTCACGGCGGTCGGTCTGCCCCAGCTGCCCGACGCGCTGGCCCGCCTGAAGTGGCTGCCCGCCGAGGCGCTGGCGCTGGCCGAGGCGGGCGTACGCGAGGCGGTCGCCACCGACCTCGCCCCCGTGCTGGCGCGCACTCTGCGGGCCGGTCTCTTCGACGAACTCGGCTGGCCCGCCTGGGAGGAGGCGGCGGCCGCTCTCGTACCGAAGGACCGGGTGGAGGATCTGGTCGTCGCCGACGCCTGGCCCCACCTCGTGGTGGCCGGCGAGGCCCAGGCCCGTGTCATCGGCGCCGAGGGCACCCTGCTCACCCACGACCTGCGCATCCCGTCGGGCGACCGGTACGGCGACCCCGGCTTCCACCACGTCGACGGCGAACTCCTCGTGTACTGGAACAGCCGCAACGACGGCCTGCGCGGCTACTGGCACACCCGCGCCGACCGGGTCGAGAAGCTGGAAGGTCCGCGCGGTACCCGCGGTACCGAAATGGACTGGTACAAGGGCAACTTCCCCATCACCCTGCCGCTGCCCGGCGGCGGCCGCACCACCGGCCGCGGTGTACTGCACGCCGGGGACACCACCGTGCCCGAGGAGCGACCGCTGCTCTTCGACGGCTCCACCTACTGGGTCTGGTACGCGGATTCCGAGGACCCCGAGGCGCGCGGCTGGTACGAGTACGACCCGGCCACCGACGAGCGCGGACGCATGAGCCGGCCCGCCTTCCTCGCCGACGCGCTGCGCGACGCCCCTGCGGGCAGCACCTTCGCCGGGGGTCGGCTGCGGCCCTCCCCCACGACCGGTGCCGCCCCTGCCTCGGCACCCGTCGACGGCCTTGTGGGCCTGCGCAGGCTGGCACTCCCCGACGGCTCCACGCGGGTCGAGGATCTCGCCGGGCACAGCCTCACGCTGCCCGCCGAGGCGGGCCGCCCCTACACGCTGGTGATGTTCCCCGGAGCGGAGCGGCCCACCGCGGTCGTGCACAACGGCTGGCAGCTCGACCTCGTCGACGCGGACGGTGTCGTCACCGCCTGGGCGAAGACCGACCGCACGGCGGGCGTCTTCGGCGAGGGCACTCTGCTGCTGCCGCCGATGCAGTACTGGGAGTGCCTGACCCCGCGCGACCCGGCGGGCTCCACGGGACTGCGCAGCATCGACCGGGACACCACCGCCGCCCTGCTGTCGGCCGCCGGCGACAAGGAACCGGAGTCGCTGCCCGCCACGATCCGCGCCCTGCTGCACGTCACCCACCCCGCCCTGCTCGCGGGCATCGCCGGGGTCGTGCGGTACGCGGCGGCCCAGCAGGCGGTCCTGGACGCGGCGGCGACCCGGCTCACCCTGGCACTGGAAGGCGGGGTGGCGGACGAGGGTCCAGCCGGTCCGACGGACAGTGTGCTGCGTGACGCGATGAGCGGTCTCGGTGCGTCCAACGGCTACTGGTGGAACCGCGACGACCAGGCCGACACGGTCTTCCGTGCCCTGCGGGTGCTGACCCGTGCCGCCGACGCCACCGGCGCCGTACCGGAACCGTCCGATGGCCGGCTCCACCTCGACGGGCCCGAACTGCCCGTCGGGCAGCCTGAGTTGCACACCCTGCTCGGGCGGGTGACAGCCCTCGCCTTCCGGGCGGCGGCCGGTACCACAGCCGACGAGCACCGCGAGGTGCTTCGCCAACTGCTCGCCGGATTCGAGCAGCTGGGGCTCGGCGAGCTCGATCGCTGGCGCACGGTGACGCTCCACCTGGACGCGCTCCAGCTCCGGTCGGCCTCGGGCACCTGGCGGGAGGGCTCCTGGAACGGGCTGCTGCCGCTGGCGGACGGCGCCTTCGTCGCGGTGACCGGGCACGGGTCCCGGGACGACGACGGCTGCGACTTCACCGGTCTGTTCCACGACCCGGCGGGACGGTTCGCCGCTCCGGAGCCGTACAAGGTCCTGGCCTGTGACCCGATCGGCGAGGACGAACACCGGGGCCGGATCGGTGCGTTCCTCGCCGCGTTCGCCGAGCGCGGTCCGGCGCCGTGGTTCCCGGACGCGGCCGAGGAGTTCGCCCGGCTGACCGGTGTCACCGAGACGATGGCCCGGCTCGTCGTCGCCGGGCTGCCGGGAGTCGACGCCTACGAGCGGGCCTTCCTCACCGCCGGGGCCCGCAACATGATCGGCGTGAAGGTCGCCCCGGCGGCGGTCGCCAAGGACGAACTGCGCGCCCTCGACAGTGCGGTCCGCGCCGCGGTCGTGGCCGCGCTGCTGCCCGCCGACCCGATCCGACTGTGGACCGAGGGCCCGGACGTGGCGGCGGGCGCCGCGGTATGGAACAGCCGGCTCGGCAAGCGTCCCGCCATCCCCGAGGACCTGCTCAGCGACGCCATCCGCGCCTTCAAGCACGCGCCCTGGCCGGTACGGGAAGCACTGCCCGCACTGCTCGACCCGGCCCGTGCGCCACAGCTCAGCCGGGATCTGCGGTGGGAGGTCAACGGCGACCGGGTGCGGCCGGTCGGCAACGACTCGGCCGGGTTCACCACGCAGACCCTGGTCGGCTCGGTCGGCCTCGCCGCGTGGCTCGCGCATCGGCTGCCCGCCGGCGACCCGATCCGCGCCGCGCTGCCGCCCGCGCTCACCGCGGTGCGCCAACGCCTGGCCGCCCCCGGGCTGATGCTCGACCTCGGCCCGTACATCAGCCTCCACGCGTTCCGGAAGACGGCGGGCACGCCCACCGAGACCGGTCCGGGATTCGAGCGCTACGGCGCCGTCGTCCTGGCCACCCACGACGACCAGCCGGCCCCGGGCATCCGGGTCGACCTCCTCGACGAGGCCGGCCAGGATCCCTACCTGCCCGCAACCCGCGTCGACGACCGGCCGTTCCCGGCCGAGGTCGCCCTGCGACTGGTCCGCGACAGCCGGTTCGCGGCCCTCCTCGCCGACCCCGGCGAGCCGATCGCGGGCGAGTGGGACAAGGACGGCACCTGGTGGCCCCAGCACCCGGGCCACTCCGTGCCGGACCTGGTCGTCGAGGTGGCCAAGGAGTACGGCCTCGGCGAGGACGCGGCCACGCTGTATCTGATGCTGCTCGCCATGCCCGACCCGACCGACCGCACGACGGCCCGGTGGACGGGCTGGAAGTCGGCCCGCCTCAAGGCGGCCCGCGCCGAACTGGCCGCCACCGACCTCGTGGTCGAGGCCACCAGGACCAGGGCCGGCCGCTCGCTCTTCCTGCCCGGCGGCTGGGCCGAACAGCCCTCCCCGCGCGTGCCCCTGGAGCGCTGGAAGCTCCCGCTCTTCGACCTCGTCGACGGCGATCAGGCACCCCTCGGCGTGATCGTGCCGACCGAACCGGCCGCGGACCTCTACCGCAGGGCCTGGCATCGGGTCCGGGAGGGCGACGCGCCCCGGTTCGAGGAGCTGAAGGTACGCCGGGGCCGCCGCCGCTGACGGACGCCGCACCAGGGGCGTCCAACATCACCGGCGCCCCCTCAACAACGACCGACAGACCTACCCAGCAAGGACGTTCATGACCTCGACCGACACGGCGACGGCCCTGCCCGACCGGCAGACGATGCCCGCCGAAGAGCGCCACGCCACCGAACTCGCCTTCCTCGCCGCCCACGACGAGGGGCCCCGCCCGCCCGGCTGGCGGCTGACGCCCCGCTCCGTCATCACCTTCGTGTGCGGCAGCGCCGGCGAACCGCTCACGCTGGCCAAGCCCCACGAGACACTGCCCCGCGAACTCGTCATAGCCCCCAAGTTCGTCGGTGAACGCGCCCTGGTGGAGCGGTGCGTGGTCACGCTCGCCGGGGAACGCGGACTGCTGCTGGTCGGCGAGCCCGGCACGGCCAAGTCGATGCTCTCGGAGCTACTGTCGGCGGCCGTCTGCGGCACCAGCGCGCTGACCGTACAGGGCACCGCGGGCACCACCGAGGACGCCCTGCGCTACGGCTGGAACTACGCCCTCCTCCTCGCCCAGGGGCCCACTCCCCAGGCGCTGGTGGACTCGCCCGTGCTCGGCGCGATGCGCTCGGGACGGGTGGCGCGCGTCGAGGAGATCACCCGCTGTCTGCCCGAGGTGCAGGACGCGCTGGTGTCGATCCTCTCCGACCGCCGGATGAGCGTGCCCGAGCTGTCCGGCACGGACGAGGCGCAGGTCGCCGCGGCCCCCGGTTTCACCGTCATCGCCACCGCGAACCTGCGCGACCGCGGTGTGTCGGAGATGTCCGCCGCACTCAAGCGCCGCTTCAACTTCGAGACGGTGCACCCGATCGCGGACGTCGACGCCGAGACCGCGCTCGTGAAACGACAGGCCGTGGCGGCCGTCGAGCGGGCGGGCGCGGCCTTCGACGTCGACGACGCGGTGCTCGACGTCCTGGTGACCGTGTTCCGTGATCTGCGGGCCGGGCGTTCGGCCGAGGGCTGGGACGTGGAGCGTCCGGGCACGGTGATGTCCACCGCGGAGGCGGTGCAGGTCGCCGTCTCCCTCGGGGTGGCCACCGCCTACCTGCCCGCCGGAGACCCCCTCGACCTGGTGCCCGGCCATCTCCTGGGCGTGGTCCGCAAGGACGATCCCTCTGACCACGCACGCCTGTTGGGCTACTGGGACGGCCCGGTGCGCCGCCGCGCCGAGGACGGCTCCGCGACCTGGCGCCGCCTCTGGGACCTGCGGGAGAACCTTCGGTGACGATCGCTCAGGACCCCCGGGCCGCGCTCGACGCCCTGGCCTACTCCGTGGTGCCGTATCTGCTGGGCGTGCGGCACCACAGCCCGGCGCTCGCCGCCGCCGTACCCGCGTTGCTGGACGCGGCCGGTGCCGAAGTGGTCTGCGTGGAGCTGCCGGTGGACTTCCAGCCGTGGCTGACCCATCTCGGCGCGCCCGGCACCCTCGCGCCGGTCGCGCTCGCGGGTGCCGGTGCGGACGGTCGGCTCGGCTTCTACCCGTTCGCCGACTTCTCGCCCGAACTCGCCGCGGTCCGCTGGGCTCGGGAGCGGGGGGTGGAGGTCGTCTGCTGCGACCTGCCGATGGCCGACGCGCGCTGGCACGCGGAGGTGCCCGAGCGCGCCGAGGCACCTGACCGCCCTGCACCCGTTTCCTTCGCGCGGGCGCTCACCGCAGCCGGGACCGGCCGTGACGGCGACGACCTGTGGGACCGCAGCGTGGAGGTCCTCGCGCCCGGCTGCACACCGGAGTCGCTGCGCCGTGCCGCCCTGGGTGTCGGCTGGGCGCTGCGCCAGGACGCCGAGTCGTCCGGCGGTGTACCCGCGGTGGACCTGGCGCGTGAGGCGCACATGCGGGAGACGATCGCCCTCGCGGCAGCCGGCGGACGCCGGGTCGCGGCGGTGATCGGCGCCTTCCACGCATCGGCACTGACGGACGGCGCAGGGGTGGAGGGGACAGCATCGGTGCTCCCCGCGGAGCCCTCGCCCGTCGTCACCTCCCTGGTCCCGTACGCCTTCGATCTGCTGGACTCACGGTCCGGATATCCGGCCGGGATCCGCGACCCACGCTGGCAGCAGGCGGTGTTCGGCGCGGCGGGCGATCCCGAGCTGCGGTACGACGCCGCCGCGCGGGCGATCACGGGAGTGTGCCGGGAGTTGCGCGCGGCCGGGCACACGGCGGGGACCGGCGAAGCCCGCGAGACGCTACGGGTGGCCTGCGACCTCGCCCGGTTGCGCGGGCTCCCCGCACCGGGCCGGGGCGAGGTGCTTGAGGCCCTGACGTCCGTGATGGGGCAGGGCGAGCCGCTCGGCCGGGGCCGTGCTCTCGCGCGGGCCCTGGAAGTGGTTCTCGTGGGCACCGATCGCGGCCGGGTCGCTCCGGGCACCCCGCGCTCCGGGCTCGGCCCTTCCGTCGAGGCGGAACTCACCGCCCTGCGACTGCCCGGCCCGGACGACCCCGCTGCGCGTGAACTGCGTCTGGACCCGCTCCGTTCGGCCCTCGACAACCGGCGCGAGATCCTCCTCAGGCGGCTCGACGTGTGCGGGGTCGGCTACGGCGAGCCGGTCGAGGTGTCCGGTACGGGCGACGCCTCCGCGCTCACCACCCGGTGGCGGCTGGCCTGGGTGCCGTCCGTGCCCGTGCGGCTGGACCTGGCCGGGGTGCGGGGCGTGACCGCCGCACTCGCGGCGGAGGGGACACTGCGGGAGACCTTCCACAGGGAGTCCTCGGACGGCGGCCCCACAAGCGCCCTCGTCCTGACGGGACTTCGGGACGCCGCCCGCTGCGATCTGCCCGCCCTGGTCGCCCAGCGGCTGGCCGAGGCCGCCGACGTGCTGCCCGCCTCCGCGACGCTCCCCGAACTCCTCACCGGACTCGACCTGTTGGAGGCGTTGCGCCGGGACCATCTGCCCGGCACCACATCCGGGACCCGGCAGGCGGCGGGCGTACTCGCCGTCGATCTGCTGGAGTCGGCGGTACGGTCCCTGCCGGGACTGGCGGGCAGCGACGACCCGGAGGAGGCCGCAGCGCTCGTCGCCCTGGCGACCCGCGCCGCCGACCACCGCCTGGGCCTGCGCATGGACGAGGCCCTCGGCGGTCTCGCGCAGACAGGCTCACCACTCGTCCAGGGAGCCGCTCTCGCCTGTCGGGTCCTGCTCGACCTGGACGACGCCGACGCTCTCGGCGCACGGGCCGCCGGTTGGATCGACGCTGCCACCGGCCCCGACGCACGGCACGCGCTGGCCCGCAGACTCGCCGGGCTGCTGACCGGGGCCGCACCGCTGCTCCAGTCGGCGCCGACCGCGCTCGACCCACTGCTCGACCGGGTCGACACGCTGACCGACCAGGCGTTCCTGGACCGACTGCCCGCCCTGCGCGGCGGCTTCGACACGCTGTCCCCGGCAGGCCGTGACCGTCTGCTGAACACGGTCACGGAGCGGCTGGGCGACCGCCTCGACCTGGCCCTGTCCGCCTCCCCGCGTCTGCTGGCCCTGTGGGCGGCGGCGGACGAGGCCGGCCGTGCGGCGGTGGAGGCCCTGCGGGCGGAACCCCCGACGCCCCGGCCCGCCGAGGCTCCCGAGCCCGGGGCCGCCACCCCACGTCCCGTGCCGGTGCCGGACCATTCGATCGATGACGGACTCCGTCTCACGCCGACGGACCGGTGGCGGCTGCTCCTCGGCAGGGAGAGCGACAAGTTGCCTGCGGGCGCCCGCCGTTACGCGCACGCGCTCGACGAGCTCTACGGCAGGGGTCGCGGCGAGGGCTCCTCGGACCTGGGCCGGGACAGCGGCCCCGGCGGGCAGGACGCCTCCTTCCCGACCGCGCGCGAGTGGGCGGAGGAACTCCAGGCGCTGTTCGGTGCGGAAGTGCGTGAGGAGGTGCTCGCCCGCGCCGCCGACCAGGGTCGTAGCGACGTGCTGGCCGAGCTCGACCCCAAGTCCGTACGCCCCTCGGTCGATCTGCTGACGTCCGTGCTGTCGTTGGCGGGCGGAATGCCCGAGCAGCAACTGGCCAGGTTGCGCCCGCTGGTGCGCAGGCTGGTCGACGAGCTGGCCAAGGAGCTGGCCACCCGGCTGCGGCCCGCACTGAGCGGGCTGGCCACACCTCGCCCGACTCGGCGTCCTGGAGGGCGGATCGACCTGCCGCGCACTCTGCGGGCGAACCTGGTCCACGCCCGCAAGAGGGCCGACGGCAGCACTCTGGTCGTGCCGGAGCGGCCGGTGTTCAGCACCCGTTCGCGCAAGGAGGCGGACTGGCGGCTGATCCTGGTGGTCGACGTGTCCGGGTCGATGGAGGCCTCCGTCATCTGGTCGGCGCTGACCGCCGCCGTACTGGGCGGAGTGCCCACCCTCAGCACACACTTCCTGGCGTTCTCGACCGACGTGATCGACCTGACGGAGAAGGTCGAGGACCCACTGTCCCTGCTGCTGGAGGTGCGGGTGGGCGGCGGCACCCACATCGCGGCCGGGCTGGCCCACGCCCGATCCCTGGTGACCGTACCCAGCCGGACCCTCGTGGTCGTGGTGAGCGACTTCGAGGAGGGCTACCCACTGGGCGGACTCCTGGGCGAGGTACGGGCGCTCGCGAGTTCCGGGGTCCATCTGATGGGCTGCGCGGCTCTGGACGACTCCGGCACCCCGCGCTACTCCGTTCCCGTGGCCCAGCAACTCGTCGGAGCCGGGATGCCCGTCGCCGCCCTCAGTCCTCTCGCCCTCGCCCGCTGGGTGGGCGAACGCCTTCGCGGAGAGTCCCGATGAACCCCGAACTGCCCCCGGTGGCGCCCAAGGTGGCCGCTGCCGCCGTGGAGGCCCTGACCTCCCGGCTGCGCAAGAAGCTGGACGCCGCGATCGAGACGTACGTGGCCGCACCCGTCACCGTCGAGGGTGCCGTGCGGCGGGTGCGGTGCGGTGAGGACGCGGAGGTCGTCCTCTCTCCTGGTCCTTCCGGGGCGGTCACCGACGCCGGGGAGGCCGTGTGCAGTTGTCTGCTGGCCCCGAGGTGCCTGCACCTCGCCGCCGTGCTCGGCGCGTGTCCGGTGGCCGACGCGGATCCGGCCGTGGCGCAGGAGGGCGACACCTCTGCGGAGGTCGAGTCGCCGGCGGAGGACACCGTACAAACCGTCGCCGGTGTGGGTGCCGCCGGACAGCCACCGCACACAGGACCCACGGAGGCTCAACTGACCGCCGCACGCTCGCTGTGGGCCGCCGCGGCTGCCGTTCTGGCCGCCGGGGTACCCGCTGCGGGCGCGGTGGCGCAGGCCGAGGTGCTGCGCGCCTCGCACACCGCGCGCCTCGCCGGGCTGCACCGCGCGGAGGCGGCGGCGCTGCGGGTGGTCCGCGGCCTGCGGGGCGCACGGTCCCGGCACGACGGCCACCGGCTGGCCGACCTGGTCACCGATCTGCGTGAACTCCTTTTGACCACAGGCCAGTTGGCGGCATCCGATCCGGCCCCGGCGCTGGTGGGAACCGCCCGCCGCAGCTACCGGCCCGAGGGCGCGCTGCGCGTGCACGGCGTGTGCCGGGAGCCGGTGATCTCCGCCACCGGTTACGGCGGGGTGGTCACCCATGTCATCTCCGACGACGGGCGCTGGTTCACCGTCGCGGACGTGAAACCGGGGGGTGCCGCCCGTGCGCGCGGAGCCGCCACGGCCACGGTCGCGCTCGGTTCGGGCAGCATCGACCATGCCGGGCTCTCCCGGGGCGGGCTGCTGATCTCGGGGGCGACGCTCTCCTCGGACGGTCGTCTCGGTGCCGGCAAGGGAGTCCGGGCGACACCGGTCGCGGGCCGGTCCTGGGCCTCGGGCCCGTTGGCCGCGGTGTTCGCCCGGCCGCTCGCCGAGGCCGTCGCCGCCCGGCTCGGGAATGCTCCGGTGAGCGATCCGGAGGAGGCCGAGCGGACGTCCGGTGAGCTGATCGGCTGTGATCTGGTCGTCGTCGGAGTGGTCGAACAGCAGGTGCTCGCCCAGGAGTTGACCTCCGGACGGCCGGACCCGGACGGCCTCCTGATCCGCCTCCTGCCGGCCAACGGTCACCCCGACCTCGCCCACACCGCGAACCTTCGCCGGCTGGCCTCCCGCCCCGGGCTGCGGCTGCGCGTCGTCGGCCGCCTCGACCCCGATCGCGCGGCCACACTCCGGCCACTCGCCGTCGGCCCGATACCGGAAACGGATGAGACCACGGCGACGACCCTGCGGCTGCCCGCGGAGTGGGAGGGCCATGCCGATCTGGGCTACGACCGCATCGAAGGCAGCCATCTGCCGCCCGCCGACGCCCTCTTGGAGACGGCCGGGCTCCCGGGTGTCCCGTCCGATCCGGTGACAGAGGCGCCGTTGTGGCGGCTGCGTCGGTTGGTCGAGGTCGCCGTGTCCGGTGGGCGCAGGGCCGCCGCCGAGCCCGCGCGTGACGGCGACCGGGCCGGGGCCGTCGTAGCGTTGCGGCGGGCCGGATTCCGGACGGCCGCGGATCTGTCGCACGCGCTCGCCGCGGAGGCGGACCGGCGTGGGCGCGATGTGTTCGGCCGTACCGAGGAAGCCGACCCGGACGGGTACGCGCGCGCCTGGCTCGCCGCGGCCGTCTACCTGACCAGTACCGAACGGGCGTTGGTCCGGGCCACTTGGGAGGCGCCGGACGCGACCTGACCGCCTGGCGGATTCCCGGGCGAGTCGCCCAGGCGGGCCACGGGCCCCGGCGTGGATTCAGCCGCCCTCTCCTCATGCTTGCGCCGCCTTCAACTCCCGCTTGTCCGGGGGCGGTTCTTGCTGGACTCCGCGGCGCGGGCCGAGCAGGGCGACAACGAAGGCGGCGGCCATGATCACGCCCATGCCGAGGAGAACGGAGCGGGTTGCCTCGGCCACCCCCAGCCGGACGAAGTGCGAAGATCATCGCGGCCGGTGTCAGTCGTCGGGACGAGGACGAGGTGCCGGCTCCGGACCTGCGGTGTCCTTTCGGGTGTCTCCCCTCCCCTCGCTGACGCTCATCGTCACCTGCGGTCGCGGATTCCGCATCCGTCGGCCGGGCCGGCGTCCACCCCGGACGGACGCCGGACCGGCCCCGGGCTACCGCGCCGACAGGCGGACGCGGGCGCTGATCGTCACCGGACGTCGACGAAGTCGCCTGCGGCCGTGGCCGGGCCGGTGGTAGGGGTACCGGCGAAGACGAAGCGGAAGTAGCCGTCGGCCTTGGCCTTGGTGGTGGTCTTCAGCGTGCCGCCGACTCCGCTGGTGACGGTCTTCAGCGTGGTGTAGACGGAGCTGCCCTTCTTGCGGAACTGCAGCTGCACCGGCCGGTCCTGGTAGCCGGTGTAGGTGCCGCTGTCCCAGTTGGCGCGGGTCAACTTGCCGGTGACGGTGATCGTCCTGCCCTTCTTCACCGGCTCGGGCGAGGCGTTGACCGTCACCTTGGCGTACCGCTTGAAGTTCGCCGTGCCGGCGGCGTCGATCTCCGTCCACTCGTCCGTGGTGTCCTGCGCCCCGGCGAGCACCTTCCAGGCTCCGGCGAGGCCGTTGTGGTCGAAGTCCCGCGCGGCGTCCACGCCGAGGTTCACCTTGCACGTGGAGGTGGTCGGGTCCGCCGACGACACCGCACACGCTCCCGTCGGCGGGTACAGCGGGATGACTCCGTCGGCGTCGTCCGTGTTGGGACCGTGCCACAGGTAGGCCCAGGACGCGGCAACGCCCTGAGGGTCGTGGGCCGTCCACGTGATCGTGACGGTCTTTCTGGTGGTCAGGCCGAGCACGATGTCCTTGCCGCCGTTGACCACGACGTTCGAGAAGGTGGTGTCGTCGGCGGCTGTCGTGTCCGCCGCCTGGGCGGTGGCCGGAAGCATCGCTGCGGAAAGGGTGGCTGTCAGGAAAGTGACGGCGACGGCCGGGCGCATACGCATGAGTCCCCCCTTGGGACGCTGGGTCCGCCGCTCCCCAAGCGCCGGACCTGATGGTGTGTCATCGGGGGCTAGACCCACGAAAGCCGGTCCCGGTTGCCCAGTTCACACCTGGCAAGCCACCATCACACCTGATGTAATAGGTGAAGTAGGACCTCATCACTTACATCGGGAGGGACTTTGTCTTTCAGGAACACGGCTGAAGCCGTAGAAGCGTGGGCCCATGGCTGGGCCCTTTCGCGTGGTGCGGCCGAACCGGCGCCCAGCGCCTGGGGTTTCACCATCGACGTCGGCCTGCCCCAGCACGTCATGCGCCACGTCCTGACCGACGCCGACGAGCCGACCGTCCGCAAGATCACCGAGGCCGCCGCCCCGAACGTCTGGTTGAAGGCGTTCGTACCACCTGAGACGCTCACCCCCTGGCTGGCCTCCGGCTGGTCCGTGTCAGGTGGTCCCAGCTTCCTGATGTCCGCCCCACTGCGCGCCTCCCACGCCGAGGTCCCCGACGGCTACCGGCTGCGCACCTGGAGCCGCGCCGGCGTGACCCGCGCCCTCGTTCGCGCCGCGGACGGCGCCTTCGCCGCGCGCGCTCAGGTCGCCGTCACCGGATCCACCGCCGTCGTCGACCAGGTCGAGACCGATCCGGCCCACCGGCGCCGCGGCCTGGGGCGCCTGGTGATGGCCGCGCTCGCCGACGTCGCGGCCGGGCAGGGGCCCGCAGTCGGCGTGCTGGGCGCGACGGCTGATGGCCGGGCCCTGTACGAGCGCATCGGGTGGCGCGTCCTGGCCCCGCTGACCAGCGCGGTGCGGGGCCCGGACCCGGCGGGGACATGAACGACCGTAGAGGCGCCCACGCCGCCCTGCCTCTCGATCATTCACATGTCAGGGTGGGCGTCCCCCAGTCGCCGTGGTCGTTGCCGTTGCCGTCGCCCGCGTCGCCGACCTTGAGGTCAAGCACCTGGGCGCCGCTGATGTCGACGTCGATCGGCACGGCGGCCTGTTTGCCGAGGATCGTCGGCGTGGTGACCAGGGTCTTGCCGTCGGCGATCACGGAGAACGTCACGCTGCCCGCACCGTTCGTCTCGTCGTCGACGCCGACGTACGCCGTCAGCCGCGAGCACTGTCCGGCGAGGTACAGCTCTACATCGCTCACGGAGTTGGTGCCCAGGCCCTTGGCGTAGCCGACGCCCGCGACGGTGATCGGACGGCCGTCACCGGCCGCCTGCTCGCCGACGCTGGTGTCCCGTTCCACCGGGCCCCACCCGTTGGTGGACGACAGGAACGGCAGGCCGCTCACGTCGCTCTGTCCGGCGGGCGGAGCCGGCGGGATCCCCCGCACGATCCGCTCGTCGGCGCCGACGGCCTGCCGTCCGTTCTGCCGGTAGCGCACCGTGGCGGTGAGTGCCGAGGCGGACGGCAGCGTTCCGACCGGGGGCCGAACCTGCCAGGTGAAGATGGCCGATGCGCCGGGTCGCAGGCGCTTGAGCGACGTGGGGCTCGTGGCACTCACGCTCCAGCCGTCCGGCGCCGCGAGCGACGCCGTCAGTTCGGTGGCGGTCCGTCCGTCCTTCGGGACCCGGACCGTCGTACGCGCGGTGAAGGCCTGTCCCGGCTGGGCGGTGTCGGGCACGTCGAGGGTGACGTCCGCTCCCGGGCGCTTCGGCATGGCGTAGCCACTGGCGTCGTAGCGCGGGCTGTCGTTCTGTGCGACGCGCAGCGAGGAGGCGTAGCTGCCGTAGTCGGTCAGTGAGACCTTGCCGAGGCCGCCGGTGCTGCCGTCGAGGTTCCACACGGCGATGGCGATGCTGTTGTGGCCGTTCGGGTTCAGGATCCCGTTGGGGACCGGGAAGGTGTGCTGCGGACCGAGGTAGTTGACGTAGTTGCCGACCTGCCAGCCGTTCACGAAGATCGTGGCCCGGTACTTGCGTGCCGGGTCGTCCGTGAACGTGAGCCCGACCGAGGTGTCCTGACCGTGCGGCAGGTCCAGCTTGGCGTCGGTGCGGTACCAGGAGACACCGGGTGTCGTGTCGGTCGTCGGGAGGGACACACGGTTCCAGTCGGCGTCCGGGTAGCCCGGCAGGGACCAGCCGGCCCGCTCGCCGTAGAGGCCGCCCGTCGACAGCGGGCCGCGGACCGTGTCCTGGAGGTCCTCGCCGCCCCGGACGCCCTGGAGGCGCCAGGTGACGGACGTCAGTGGCGCGCCGACGAGGGAGGCGCTGGTCAGTCCGCGCGCGGCCTTGTTGCCGTTGGTGGAGTTGTAGTCCTCCTCGTGTCCCATGTTGACGGTGAGCACTGAAATGACGTTGTCCCCTTGGGACTTCACCGCGTCGGCCGGGAAGGCGAAGTCACCGCTGCCGGTGGTGGAGCTGCCCAGGAAGGTCCCGTTGAGCCAGACGGAGAACGCCTGCGCGTCTCCACCCGAGTCCGAGACCAGATGGATGCCCGTCTCCTTGCCGGTGGCGCGGAAGCGGCCCCGGTACCACGTGTTGCCGGTGTGGAAGCCGTAGTCGTCCGCGTAGAGCACCGGCAGCGAGTTGACGCCGGAGACGCTGTTGGTGGTCGCCTTGTCGGCCACCTGCCAGCTGGTGTCGTCGAAACCGGGGGCCGCTTCGGGAGATTCCTCGGCGTGCTTCCAGTTCGTCAACGTCGGCAGTTGCACCGGGGCGGCCACCGGGATCTTCCCCGTGAGGCTCCCCGTGTCGGTGACGTGGGTGCCCAACGCCCTTCCGTTCCAGGTGACGTGGGCGGCGGAGGTGAACACCTCGATGTTCTTGTCGTCGGCGTTGTCGCCGGTGAGCGCCACGGTGCGACCGCCGTGCAGGCTGGTCGCCGTGCGCAGCAGGTGGGTGCCGCGCACGAGTACGGGCCCGCTCGCCGTGTCCTGGCGCCAGAAGGTCTCCGCCGTGGCCTTGTCGCCGACGAGCAGGAGGAGCGGGCGCTTGCCGTCGCCACTGATGCTGATGCGGATCAGGCCCTTGTGCGTGTAGTTCAGGCGGAGGTCACCGGTGGCCGGGTCCCAACTGGTCGCGACCGTCCCGCCGTTGGCGGTCACGGTGGGCTCGGTGGCGTAGCGCAGGACCGTCTCGCCGTCGCTGCCCTCGTCGCCGTAGAGCACGGCGACGTCCCGGTCCCCGATGGTCGCGCCGGTCATGATCTCGGAGGTCGAGTACTGCAACTGGGCTTCGCCAAGGCGGTAGTTGGCCACGATCACGTGGGAGTCGCGTCCGTCGAGGGTGATCGCGGTGCCGGGCTGCTGCGGCACGACCGGGTAGGTCGGCTCCGCGGCGGAGTCGCTCGTCGGTACGTCGATGGCGTCCACGGCCACGTAGTTGTCCGTGGATCCCGAGCCGTGGTTCCCGGCGACGACGATCTTCAGCGTGTGCGCGCCGGGTGTCAGTCCGCTCTTCTGGAAGAGCACGGCCTGGCTCTCGCTGCCGGAGTCGTCGACCGTGGCCACCTTGGTGCCGTCGAGGTAGACGTCCGCGTTGCCGTGGTTGTTGGTCTTCGAGCCGATCCAGCGGATCGCGGTGCCGTCGAAGGGCACGGTGAGGGAGTCGCCGGCCGTCTTCGAGAACGACTCCGTGTGCTTGTAATCGCCGCCGGTGTAGCTCGTGTTGGCCACGTGCGACCACGAACCGGCGTACTGGAGGGCGGAGTCGGGGTCGTCCCAGGTGTAGGTGGTGTCGGCGGACGGGACGGCGTTGAAGTCGAGGGAGATGTGGGTCCTGTCGACGGCCGTGGAGGTGGAGTTTCCGTGCCGCAGGACGTGGAACTGGGTCTTGGTGTCGGGGTTCATCCGGGCGGTGTCGACGATCGCGGAGTCGTCCGGCGGTGTCGCTCTGATCGCCTCGGTCTTGGTCAGCGGGGCGACCGACTGCGTGAAGTACCCGATGAGCTTGTCCTCGTAGTACTTCGGGTCGAGCTGGCGGGTCTCGCGGATCGCGGCCCCGTAGTCGTACGACGTGTAGTTCTGCGGCATGCCGAGCCAGCCCCAGTTGGTGCCGCCGTAGGTCATGTAGAAGCTCTGCGCGGTGGCGCCGACGGCGATGTTCTGCTTGTAGAAGACGTTGGCGAACTGGTCGTTGATGAGCTGGGCGCACTTGTCGTAGCCGGGTCCGCCCCAGGGGTCGAAGGCGCCGCCCTGGAACTCCGGTGAGTAGAGCGGTTTTCCGGCCGGGTGGTCGTAGCTGATGTCGGGGACGCCGTTCCACTTCGCGGGGTTGGAGCAGTTGAAGCCCTGCGGGTACGAGTCCGGGCCGTCGACGTCCAGGGCGCCGGTACCGGAGTTGAAGGTGCCGTTGTTGTTGCCGGTCAGCGGGACCGTGATGCCGTCGGCGCGGGCCTTGTCCTCCAGGTGCTGCATGTAGGAGCGGCCGGCGGTCGAGCCGTTGTAGTACTCGTTCTCGACCTGATAGGCGATCACCGACCCGGTGCCGTTGGTCAGTTGGTGGCGGGCGATGATCCGGTCGATCTGCGTCAGCCACTCGTCCGCGTACTTGAGGAACTGCGGGTCGTCGCTGCGGTTGTTCCCGGCCTTGGTGCTCAGCCAGCCGGGCAGGCCGCCGCCGTCGACCTCCGCGTTGATGTACGGCGCCGGACGGGCGATGACGTAGAGCCCGGCCTCCTGGGCCATGTCGAGGAGCTTGTCGACGTCCCGCACGCCGGTGAAGTCGTAGACGCCAGGCTTGGGCGAGTGGTAGCCCCAATCGAAGTACAGGGACGTGGAGTTGAAGCCCGCCGCCTTCATCTTCTGGAAGATGTCGCGCCACAGGTCCTGGCTCGGGAGCCGGAAGTAGTGGAACTCGCCGGACCACAGGTAGGTGCGTTTGCCGTCGACGAGGAACGAGTAGCCGTCGAGCGTCACGGTGTGCGCCTGCGCAGCGGCGGTGGAGGCGTCCGGACCGACGGCGGGCGTCTGCTCGCCGATGTCCCGCGCCGCCGCCGTGGCCGGCGCGGTCATGCCCGCCGCGAGGGCGATGGTCGCGGCCGTCGCGAGGACCGCCCGCCACCACCGGCGCCGACCGGGTCTCGCACCTTCCGAACCGTTCCGACTACTCCGCACGGCGGCCTCCAGACCGGCTGGGCGAACAGCATCAAACAGACTCAGGCAAAGCCGAACAGTAAAGGTGCACAGGGCTCACCACAATGGGGCGGGAGGAGACAGTTGAGGGGCCGGTTCCCGGGCTCGCGTCCGGGAACCGGCCCGGCGTCGTCAGGACCGCCAGTGCCTCAACTGACCGCGTTACTGGCCGAATCCGTACGCGAAAAGGTGGTCGGCACCCGTCGAACCCGTCACCGGCAGCGTGATCGACGCGACCTGCTTGGACGCGTCCAGCGGGACCTTCGTCGCGAAGACATAGGCCTTGACGTTGTCGCGGCCCCCGCTCCCGGTGTTCCGGTAGGCGGTCGTGACGGCCGTCGTGTCCCCCGGGAGGGGCGTCCTGCCGCCGCCGTTGAGCGTCCAGTCCGAGAAGCCGATCGTGGCCTGCGAGGTGGTGCCGTCGGTGTAGGAGACGGTCACTGTGCCCGAGACCCCGCTGCCGTCGGTCGGCGCGTTGGTCGCCGTGCCCAGCAGACCGAGCGACGCGCCGGACGCGCCGGACGGCATCGGGATGGTCTGACCGGCCATCTCCAGGTTGTCCAACTGCCCGGACGTCACCGTCGGCCAGGTGTAGGAGATGCCGTCGGCGGTGACGGTGGAGCCACTCGTGACGCCGGCCGCCGCCAGCGCGTTCTGCGAGAACGCCCAGCCGCCGTTGTCGAACCCGCCCGAGAAGGAGGTGCCGTCGGGGTAGATGCCCTCGTTGGTGGCGTACGGCCACAGCGCGCCGGCCTTGGCCACGGCCACGCGGAGGGACGCCCCGCTCAGTGCCGTACCGGTGCTGTGGTCGGTGAGCGCGAAGGTGACCGGGTAGGTTCCCTCGCTCGCGCCCGCCGTCACCTTGACCTTCGCCTCGGCGCTGCCGGTGGCGGGTACCGTCAGCGAACCGGATGACGTGTCCAGCGTGACGCCGGAGGGCGCCGTCGCCTTCCAGTCGACCGTGACGGCCGTACTGCCGAGGTTGGTGAGATCGAGTGTGCCGTCGCCTGACGCGCCCGGCTGGAGCACCAGGCCGTCGCTGGAGGGACCGGTCGCGGCCAGCACCCGGCCGCCGCCCGTGGTGTCCGAGGGCGGCGCCGCCGAAGGGTCCGACGCCCAGGCCTTGTTGGGCGCGGTGCCGAGCGTGAAGTCGAGCGTGCCCGCGCCCTGGAACTGCTGATAGCTCAGCCAGGAGCTGTTCCACGCCTTGCCCTTGACGGCGAGCGCCTGCACGTACGGCGCGTCGGGCGCGGCCTGCGGTGCGTTGATCCCCACGGACTTGCCGTTGCCGAGAGTCACCTTGGCCACCGGGAACGCCGGGCTGCCGAGCGCCAGGGTGTCCGTGCCCGGGGTCTCCGGGTACATGCCGAGCTCGGACCAGACGTACCAGGAGCTCATCGCGCCGAGGTCGTCGTTGCCGAACGAGCCGACGGGCGCGTTGAAGTACAGGTTCTGCTGGGCGTCGCGGACGGCTGCCTGGGTCTTCCAGGGCTGGCCCGTGTAGTCGTACTCCCAGGGGATCTCCACGCTCGGTTCGTTGCTGAGGTCGGCGTCGGTGTTGCCGGGGCGGGTGATGTTGTCGAGCAGACTGTCCAGGTAGGTCGAGTACGCCGCGTTGCCACCGCGTGCCTGGATGAGCTGCCGCAGGTTGAAGGGGACCATCGGCGTGTACTGCGCGGACGTACCCTCCACGAAACCGTTGGAGGTGCCCGGGGTGAAGCCGCCCGCGAACTGGCCGTCCTTGTTCTTGGCCTGCATGTAGCCGGTCTGCGGGTTGAAGACGTTCATCCAGTCCTGCGCGCGGGTGGCGAACTTCGCGTAGACGGACGTGTTGCCGAGCGACTTCGCGAAGGCGGCGACGGCGTAGTCGGCGGAGTCGTACTCCAGTTGGGTGGAGACGGGGCCGTAGAAGTTGCAGCAGTTGTAGTCGTTCTCATCGAGCGGGAGGTAGCCCTTCGCGTCCCGTACGGGCTCTCCGGGGCGGTCGTTGTTCGAGACGGTGGCCTCGCGCTGGAGGGCGGCGAGTGCCTTGGCCGTGTCGAAGTTCGTCGCGCCGAAGGCGTACGCGTCGGCGATGATGCCGGCGGCCGGGTCGCCGACCATGACGTAGCTCTCGCCGTTGTTCGAGGCCCACTTGGGCAACAGGCCCGTCTGGTCATAGCCGTTGAGCATCGAGGTGACGACGTCACCGGCGACCTTCGGCTCGACCAGCGCCATCAGCTGCGTCTGGGAGCGATAGGTGTCCCAGCCCGAGTAGTTGGCGTACTGGGCCTTCTGTCCCTTGGCCAGGGTGTGGATCTGGTTGTCCATGCCCATGTACTGGCCGTTGTCGTCGGAGAAGACGTTCGGGTGCAGCAGCGCGTGGTAGAGCGCGGTGTAGAACTGCGTCTGCTGGTCCGAACTGCCGCCGCCGATCCGAAGCTTGGTCAGCACCGTGTTCCAGGCGTCGTGGTTGGCCTGTTCGACGGCGGCGAGATCCCACTTCTTGATCTCGGTGGAGAGGTTGTTCGCCGCTCCGGCGTCACTCGTGTAGGAGATGCCGACCTTGGCGTTCACCGTGGGGTTCGCGGTGGTGTCGAAGGTCAGATACATGCCGTTCGCGCCGGTGGTGGGCGGCTGAGCGGCAGCGGATGTCCGCGGTGCGGCGCTGGATGCCGGGGACGGCGTACCGGAGTGCTTGTTCGCGCTCGTGTGGATCGTCGGTGCGGGCTTCGCCGGGACGGTGAAGTGCTTCTCCTTCAGCGGCGCCGACTTCGTCTTCTGCGGGGCCGGTTGGACCTTGCCGGCCTTCAGCGAGGTCGCGTCGGGGGTGATGGTGCCGCCGACCCAGGTGCCGCTCGCGGCGAACGGCCGGTCGAACTTGATGTCGAAGTGCAGCGTGTATCGGTTGGCGGCACCGCAGAAGTGACCGCTGTCGATCGCGCCGCTGATCTCCTGGTTGTTCACGACCTGGACGCGGGTTCCGTCGATCTGGGTGGCACCGCCGCTGAGCTTGAACAGAAGGTTCGCCTGCTGCCCCGCGGGGAAGGTGAAGCGGCCAAGACCGGCGCGGGTGGTATCGGTCAGCTCGGTCTTGACGCCGTTCGCGTCGGTGAGCCTGTAGTAGCCGAGCCCCGCCTGCTCGTCGGTGTGGCTGAAACCTGCGGACGTGGTGCCGAGGTCACCCGAGAGCGCGCCGGTCACCGGCAGGACGGGCAGGTCACCCGCGACGGGGCAGCCCGGGCCCGAGATGTGGGTGAGGCTGAAGCCGGAGATCTTCTTGTCGTTGTACTCGTAGCCGCCGCCGTCGGGCCGGTCGGGCGTCGTGTCCGGGCCCCACTGGACCATCCCGGCCGGCATGTCGGGGCCGGGGAAGGTGTCCACCGCACCGGAGGTGCCGATGAGGGGGTTGACGAGGGACGCGGGGTCCGTCACCAGGGCCTGCGTCGCGCCGCTCGCGGCATAGGCGTCGCCAACCGCGGGCAATGGCAGAACCGCCAGGCCCAGGACGCAGAACAGGGCCGAATATCGTCGGGATCTCTTGCTGTCACGTGGCGCAATTGAATGTCGGGGTCTCACCATCGGTTGCCTCCGCAGCAATTCGTGCCTGGCACAACAGGTGCCGACGCGCCGGGATCCCGGAACGCCGACGACAGGCAACAGTTCCGGTCGCCCCCGACGGCCTGACAACGTTGCCATGCACGAGTGTCGAGTGAAACGTGTGCGCTGATGGCATGTCAACGAGGTCAACGGGACTTTCTGAAAGCGAAGTTCACAACAGAGGCGCATGCGGCGACAGCACTACTGCGGTATGCACGGCTTCCGGAACGGATCGACCCGCCTTGCCCTTGTGCGCAAACCCGGCCGCAAACACGTCGAGTCGACGGCGTTCCTCTCGGAGCGGTCGTACAACCCGTAGGTGCGGCAATGGTTCCGGCAAGAATCCCCCAGCACCGGGTCATCCCGACGCCATGAGACGCCCATTCCGCGGTTCGGGTACGGATCCTCGATCACGCCGAGGCCCGCGCCGGAATCCGAAATGCTCAGAACTGCCAGGACCGCCGCCGCATTGCGGATACCTGGACCGTGGACGGTTTCCGAGGACGATTCCCTCAGCGCGGTCACAGGTGCTCGTCGTCGGCTTTCCCGAAGCGCGTCTCAACGGTCGCGGCGACGACGGCAACCGAGAAGGCCAGGAGACCGACGGCGAGTGGCAGTCTGACGGACACCCCGGTCAGCGAGCCGGCCAGTGCCGTGCCGGCGGAACCTGACGTGATCTTCAGGGCCGCGACCCAGATGAAGACCTGGCCGCGCGCTCCGCTCGGCGCGTACTCCGTGCGGACCGCGAGGGTGGAGGCGAAGAAGAAGGAGTTGAGGATTCCGGTGAGGGCGTAGGCCGCGACGGACAGGCCGCCGCGATGACCTTGCGGCCGTCCCGGGCGAGGTCCAGCGACCGCGCGACGAAGAGGCCGAGGAGGTGCGGGGCGGTGATGCAGGCGCCGAGTACCCCGGCGAGCGTCCCGGAGCCGCCGGACGAGGTGACGAGCAGCACGACGGCGACCACGGCTCCGCCGTCGGCGGTGCGGGCGAGGGCCGCGGCGACGACGTAGCGCGCCAGGCCGCCCACGCCCCCGCCCCGTCCGGACGGAGGCGAGCCCTCCCGCGAACCCGGTGAACTGCTCGCCGTGCGCGGCGAGTTCACTCCGTTCACGCTCAGGAGGTGAGCCCGAGGGTGTCCAGTGCGGCGACGACCTCCTGGCGGGCCGTCTCGTCCAGTCCCCGCAGCGGAAGCGGCAGGTTCGGTTCTCCTGTCAGGCCGAGGTGGGAGGCGGCGGCGGAGACGACGCGCAGGCTGCCGTGGCGGCGGAACAGGGCCCACAGCGGCTCAAGTTGGTCGGAGAGGTCCGCCGCCGGGCCCGCGTGGTTCAGCTGGGCGGCGCGGGTGACGTCGAGCGCGGTCAGCGGGAAGGTGCCGCCGATGACCGAGTACCAGGCGTCGCACCCGGCGTTCAGACCGCGCGCTGCCGTCCAGTCCCCGCTCACCCCGATGGTGACGGTGTCGGGGATCAGCGCGCGCAGCGCGGCGACCCGGAGCTCGGCCTCGCGCGGGTCGTCGGGCACACCGGGGATCTTGATCGAGCCGACGTTCGGCAACTGTGCGATACGGCCGTGCAGTTCGTCGGTGAAGTGGACGTGTGTGGTGCCGGGGTTGTCGTAGACGCACAGCGGCACGGAGAGATCACGCGTGACGTCCTCGTACAGGCCGAACACCTCGTCCTCGGTGAGCGGTTGATACGTCATCGGGGCCAGCAGCACTCCGGAGGCGCCCGCACGTTGGGCGTCCTCGGCCAACTCCCGTACGTGCGAGGTGCGCAGCGCGCCGATGCCGACGATGACAGGTACCCCGTCGGCGGCCTCGACCGCGATCTTCGCGGCGTGGGCGCCCTGCTCGCGGGTGAGGTAGGCGTAGCCGCCGGTGGAGCCGAGCGCGCCGATGGAGTCCACGCCGGCGGCGGCGAGCCGTGCGACGAGCGCCGCGTACGCCGTTTCGTCGATGCCCTGCTCGCCGGTGGGCGTGAGGGGGAAGGCGCTCAGGCCGCGGAACATGATGACTCCTTGCGTGGGTGGGACGTTCGTGAAGGTCAGTTGGCCGCCGTCGAGCGCAATTCCTTGACGACAGCGGCGAGTTCGGCGGCGAAGGCCTCGGCCTGCGGCTCGGTGACGGTGGAGGAGGTGACGCGGATCGCGCCCTGGTGGGCGGCCGGGTCCGGCGCGAAGAGGTGCCCGGGCCGCACCGCCCAGCCCCGTTGCGCCAGGGCGGCGACCGCGGCCCGTGCGTCGACGTCGAACTGGATCCATACGTTCAGTCCGTCGGGCCGGTGCGGGACCTCGATGCCCTGCGCGTGCAGCCGCTCGACGAGCAGGCCACTGCGCCGTGCGTACACCTCGCGGGCCCGTTCGTGGAGTTCGTGGACGCCGGGATCGAGGAGGAGTTCCCGGGTGACGTGCTGCAGCAGGCGGCTGACCCAAGTGGTGCCGGCGCTCAGCCGCGCTTCCAGGCGCGCGGCGGTCTCGGCGTCGGCGGCGACGAGGGCGAGTCGCAGATCCGGTCCGAGGAACTTGGACACGGACCGCACCAGCGCCCAGCGTGTACTGCTCGGTGGTGTGATCCGGTGGTACGGCCGCGCGGAGACCGCCGAGAAGTGGTCGTCCTCGATCACAAGGACCTGGGGGTGCTCCGCGAGGATCGCGCGCAGGTCGGCCGCCCGCTCCCCGGTGAGGCTCGCGCCGGTCGGGTTGTGGGCCCGGGGTGTGCAGACGACCGCGCGGGCGCCGGCTTCCAGGGCGGCCCGCAGTGCGTCGGGGCCCAGGCCGGCTCCGTCGACGCCGACGGGTACGGTGCGGTAGCCGTTGAGGCGCAGCGTGCCGATGCTCGCCAGGAAGCAGGGGTCCTCGATCGCGACCAGGTCGCCGCGGGTGAGGTGGGCGTTCAGGAGCCGCTCGGTGGCGTCCACCGCTCCGTGCGTCACCAGCGTGCGGAGCGGATGGTCGATGTCCTCGGCGAAGTCGGCACCGGCCCATGCCTCCAGTCCTTAACCGGTGCCCGCGTCCTGGCCGGAGATCGGTGACGACCGGGCCCGATTTTCGGGCGCCGACTCGCTCAAGGCATACGCCGGAAGTGCACCAGTTACTCGGGCAAGTGGTAAGAGCCGCACGGTCATGAGCCGCAGGATAAAGAATCAGAGGCTGGCGGCCGCTGGCTACGTGTGGGCCTTCGTCTCGCTCACCAAGTCAGCAGGCGCCAGGGCCCATTACGACCGCCGCAGGGAAGCCGGCGACCGGCACGTCGCTGCACAACGCAATCTCTTCAATCGCTTCATGGGCATGCTCTTCTATTGCCTCCAGCACGGCCAACTCTACGACGAGCTCAAGGCATTCCCGATCCATCCGCAGGACGAATGTTCCGCCGCTGCGGCTTGACTCCTATCCGCGTGGGATGTCTTGTCCGCGATGACCGAGTCGGGTCTTTGCCGCAGACGCCCGGCGCCGGCCCGAGGCACCCGCACAGATTCCAGTACCGCTTTGAACACGGTGCAGTCGTTGACGTTGCCGGGGGTGAGGACGACAGCCATGGGCAGGCCCCGGCCGTCGCAGGCGAGCTGGACTTTGGTGGTCAGCCCGCTGCGGGAGGCCCAGTGCCTGGTCGGCCGCCGAGCGTGCCGAATCTTCCAGCCCGCCTCTCGCGCCCGCCCCCTTTTCCGGGCGCTGGCCGCGTGCTGGTGGGAGCGGTTGATGGTGGAGTCCACCGGCACCGTCCATTCCACCGCTCCGACGGAGTCGTCGCGTGCCTGAATCTGTTCCAGGAGGCGGGCCCAGGTCCCGTCCCGCTCCCAACGGGCGAACCGCTCATAGACCGTCTGCCACGGTCCGTAGCGTTCCGGCAGGTCACGCCAGGGAGCACCGGTGCGCAACCGCCATAACGCGCCGTTGATTGCCTGCTGGTGGTCGCGCCACGGACGGCCTGGTCCATCGGTGGCTGGAAGCAGGGGCTTCAGCGCCTCCCATGCTGCGTCCGTCAGCTCGCCGCGTCCTGTCGCGTGATCGGTCACGAACTGGGCCTCATGCAGCCGTGGGCGTCTGCGTCTTGGCATGGCGCACCCCGCGCAGGGCGCCGGACCAGGCGATCACCTGGTCGAGCATGTCTCCCACGGCGGTGTCGAGGCCCTCCTGGGGGACGAAGGTGCCGGTGTGGAACGAGGGATGTGTCGAGATGGTGGGCTGGGCCCGGACCGTGGCCACCTGGAGTTCGGCGAGGACGAGCCGCAGCGCCTCGGCGGCCCGTGCCCCGGCGACCCAGCCGCCGTAGCTGATGATCCCGGCGGCCTTGTCGTTCCATTCCCTGTAGACGTAGTCCAGGGCGTTCTTCAGGGCTCCGGGGTAGGAGTGGTTGTACTCGGGGACGAGGAAGACGTAGCCGTCGAAGCTGTCGATGAGTGCGCCCCAGGCGCGGGTGTGGTCGTGCTGGTACTGCTGGAAGTTCGGGTTGCCGGGCTCGTCGAGGTTGCCGAGGTCGTGGTCGGCGAGGTCGATGAGTTCGTAGTCGGCGCCGCCGTGGGCACGGGCGGCCTCCAGTGCCCAGGCGGCGATCTGGTCGCCGCGGCGTCCGGGGCGGGTACTTCCGAGGATGACTGCGATGCGAAGTGACATGGTCTTCCTTCCAAGAGTTGTCACGTCAACTCTAGATTGGAGGGAGTTGAAGTGACAACTCTGCTGGTCGCGATATCCTCGGCGACATGACGGAGACTCAATCGCTGGAACCTGAGGAGTGGGAGTTCTGGGATACCTGGATGCGCGCGCAGCGCCTGCTCACCAGGGAGCTGGAGCGTGGTCTCCAGCATGACTGCGACATCTCGAAGGCCGAGTTCAGCGTGCTGGTGACGCTGTGGCAGGCCGCCGGACGCGAGATGCGTGTCGGCGAGGTCGCCGAGTCGCTCGACTGGGACAAGAGCCGCGTCTCACATCAGCTGACGCGCATGGAAAAACGCGGCTTCCTCAAGCGCACCCAGTACGGGGCCGATGGTCGCCGCGCGGGGATCGGACTGACCGCCGAGGGCCGCCGCGCCGCCAAGAGCGCCATCCTCGTGCACGGCGGCAACATCCGCCGCCACTTCCTCGACTCACTGACCCCCGAGCAGGCATCAGTCATCCGGGCATGGAGCGAGCAAGCGGTCGCTCGCCTGGAGCAGCACCGCAGCGAGGCTGCCGACGGCGGCGCGTCCTAGACCCAGTGACTCTGCTGGTGATGTTGTCCAGGTCATGCGACGGCTGCGCATAGCGCGTGAAAGTGCGTGGTACGGCGGCGGGTTCTGGTGGTGCTGGATATCCAGTCGGAGACCCGGGTGACGTTGCAGGCCAAGGCGGTGAGAACGTGCTGGACGTGGGTCTTCGCCAGGCCCCGGTAGCGGGAACGGCGCAGGCCGTGGGCTCGGACGTTCTGCGAGAGAGTGGCTTCGATGCCGGCGCGGATCGCGTAGCGGCGCTGCCATTGCTCGGTGCGCTGGTCGAGCCGGCTGCTCATCTGGATCTCGTGCAGCGGCCGGGGGAGCATGACTCCCAACTTCCCCTGCAGTCACGGCCTTCACGCTACGAGGGGAGGGACATGGCGAACCTCCTTGCGTGGATGGGGAGTTCAGCAGCCACCGGCGGCGGTGGCCGGGGCGCCGATGCCGATCTGGAGAGTGGACGGGGCGGCGCAGCATCCGCTCCCGGACTGCTCGGTGCTCTCCGGCTCATCGAACAAGCCCGCGCCGCCGCACACACCCGTGTCCGGGAGGGTCAACTCGACGCGCTCGGCGGCCTCCTGGTCTCCGGCGAGGGCGGCGGTGACGGAGCGGACCTGCTCGTAGCCGGTCATGGCGAGGAACGTCGGGGCGCGGCCGTAGGACTTCATGCCGACCAGGTAGACGCCCTGTTCGGGGTGGGAGAGCTCGTTCACGCCGTGCGGGTAGACCGTGCCGCAGGAGTGGACGTTCGGGTCGATGAGCGGGGCGAGCGCGGTCGGGGCCTGGAGGCGTTCGTCGAGGCCGAGGCGGAGTTCGGAGAGGAAGGACAGATCCGGGCGGAAGCCGGTCAGGACGATGGCCTCGTCGACCGGGTCGAGGCGGCGGCCGTCCTCGGCGACGAGGACGAGCTGGTCGCCGTCGTGTTCCACAGCCTGTGTACGGAATCCCGTGACCGCGCTCGCGTGACCGGCCTCGACGGCGGCCTTGGCGCGCAGGCCCAGTGCGCCGCGTGCGGGGAGCTGGTCGGCTTCGCCGCCGCCGTACGTGTTCGAGCCGATGCCGCGGCGCAGGATCCACACCGCGTGCGTATCGTCCTCGTCCTTCGCCAGGTCGGCGAGGAGAGCCAGGGCGGTGAAGGCGGAGGCGCCGGAGCCGACCACGGCGGTGCGCTTGCCCGCGTAACGGGCGCGCACGGCCGGGTCCTTGAGGTCCGGGACGCGATAGGCGATGTGGTCAGCCGCCGTCTTCTCGCCGAGGGCGGGCAGGCCGTCCGCTCCCAGCGGGCTGGGGGTGGACCAGGTGCCGGAAGCATCGATGACCGCGCGGGCGGTGATCCGCTCCTCGTGGCCGTCGGCGGACTGGATGTGCACGGTGAAGGGCTGCTCGCCGCGGCCCGCGTCGACGATCCGGTCGCGGCCGGCTCGAGCGACTCCGGTCACCGTCGTGCCGTAGCGGACCTTGCCGCCGAGGACGTCGGCCAGGGGCTGGAGGTAGCGCTCGGCCCAGTCGCCGCCGGTCGGGTAGGTGGAGGCGTCGGGGCGCACCCAGCCGGTCGGTGCGAGGAGCTTCTCGGCCGCCGGGTCGGTGACCTCGCCCCAGGTGGAGAACAGGCGGACGTGCGACCACTCGCGTACGGCGCTCCCGGCGGCCGGGCCGGTTTCCAGGACCAGGGGTTCGATGCCGCGCTCGACGAGATGGGCGGCGGCAGCCAGGCCGATGGGGCCGGCGCCGATGACCACGACGGGCAGCTGGTCGGTGGTGAGCGCGTTCACCGGGTTCTCCTTTACTTCGACGTTTGTCGATGTTCTACCCGGCCAGAATGACACCTGAATCGACAAGCGTCAACATAGACATTTATCGAATCTGACCGAGCGACGGTGCCTCGCCAGGCTGGTTCGACGTATGTCAACATAGATGTATGTCGAATACGAAGGCGCTGCCGCTGCTGGAGCCCGAGGTCTCCGAGGCCGTGGCACCGTGCTGCCCTCCGCTGACCGAGCGCCCCTTCACGGCTGGGGAGGCCGAGACGGCCGCGCGGATGTTCAAGGCGCTCGGTGATCCGGTGCGGCTGCGGCTGTTCTCCCTGGTTGCCTCGCACGAGGGTGGCGAGGCGTGCGTGTGCGACATCTCCGACGTCGGCGTGTCGCAGCCGACTGTCTCCCACCATCTGAAGAAGCTCAAGGAGGCCGGGTTGCTCACCTCCGAGCGGCGCGCCACCTGGGTCTACTACCGCGTCGAGCCGTCCGTCCTGGCCGCGATGGGCAGACTGCTGACCATTGTGCCGACCTCGGTCTGAAGGCGACCGGCAGCCGAGAGGGGCGCACCGTCGCGGTACGTCGCCCCCCGGCGTTCGCGGGCGCGGTGTGGCCTCCGCGCGCTGCAAGGCGTTGGTCGACTCCACCAAGGCCGCCGGGATCCGAACCATTCGGTCCGGGAGCTTCCCCGAGAACGCCGCCAGCGTCGCGCTGCACCAGCGTGGCGGCTTCCGCGGCATCGGCACGTGCGAACGCCCGTGTCGGCATCACGGCCGGTGGCGGGACGCCGTACTCATCGAGTGCCGCAGTCCCACCATCAACTGAACGCCGGAGACCGTACTCAGGCGGCTTCGGCAGGCTGGGGGTTCCAAAGCTGCGTGTACCGCTCCACCTCTTCGGAACTCAGGTCGTTGTCGCCCTCGGTGCGCACCAGGGTGGTGTCCCACGGCTTGTTGCCATCGGGGCGCGGGGTGAGCAGCACGCCGAGGGTGGAGCTTTGCTCGGCCAGGCCGGTCTGCTGGTGGAGCTGGTGATGGCGCAGCAGTACGTACGACTGGAAGGCGGCTTCCACCTCGGGGCCGAAGCGCGCGGTGCATCCGAGGATGAGCTGGCGGGTGCCGGACGGGTCGATGGAGCGGCGCCAGCGCCACTTGGTCTCGCCGTCGGGCGCCTCGCGTACGTCGGCCAGCATGTCCAGCAGCAGTCGTCCCCACTCGGCGCGCGATCCGACCGGCAGCTTGTCCAGGTCGGAGAGGAGGAGCTGCCTGTTGGGCTCGCTGATCTGCGTTCGGATGGCGCTGGTGGCGACGTCCTCCATGATGATGCGCATGACCCGATGCGCGTGGTCCGACCCCACCGGGGCCTGCGGGAGCAGCGGGGTGGAGTAGGAGGTTCCGCCGAGTTCGGCGACCGCAGGGTTGAGGGGGCCGGGAGGTGCAGCGGCGTCGGCCGCGGCGAACTCGTAGTACCGCACGGGCTCTTCGCCCAGGGCTACGGGAGGTTCGCCGGCGGCGCGGAAAAGGTAGTCCAGGACGGCGGTGGTGGAGCGCAGCTGGTCGAAGAGGAAGTCCCAGTCCCGCCGGGTCAGGGCGATCATGGGGATGCCGATCGGCTCCAGCGAGCAGTTCGTGCCCTCGGGTACCTGCTCGTGGTCCGGCAGGAACACCCCGATCCACTCGTAGGCGTTGCCGTCGACGGACAGTGTGCGATCACGGCCGTTGGTCATGTTGGCGGGCAGCAACCGCAACTGGCGCACGGTGCCCTTGGCTTGGCGCACGGCTTTGGTCGCCACCTTCTGGATCCAGGCCACCTCGCTGTCCGCGTCCTTGGGCCGGATCGTGCGTGCCTTGACCTGGATCACCGCTCCGCGTCCGCCGGCGAGCAGCAGCCGGTCGCCGAGCTCGCGTCGCCCGGAGCCCTTGCTCGCGTAGGCGGGCTGGAAGACGAAGTCGGACAGTCCCCAGGTGGCGGCGGCGGTGTGCGCCGCCACCTCGGCACCTGTGCTGTGCTCCACGCCGGACGGCAGGGGCAGTGCCGGACGTATGCGCCGGACGTACTGCCCGTTCGCGGTTTCCACGATGAGCGTGAACGCGTCGGGGTCCTCGTCCTGGATGAACCGCCACAACGCGGGAGAAGCCTGATCCGTCACACCCTCTGTTAGACGCAACGCCCGGCAGCCGACGCCTGCCCTTTTCTCGTAGTACGTATCACTCGGCGACTTTCCGGCCCGGCATGAAGATGAGCGCCACCAGCGCCAACCCGACCACGGCGCCGACGAGTTGCATGCCGATGAACCCCAGGACCGAGCCCGGCGCGATGCCCGCGAAGGTGTCGGTGAAGGCGCGGCCGATGGTCACCGCCGGGTTGGCGAAGGACGTCGACGAGGTGAACCAGTACGCGGCGCCGATGTAGGAGGCGACGGCCACGGGGGCGTACTGCAGGCGGTCGGCGCGGGCGAGGCCGAAGATCAGCAGGATCAGGCCCGCCGTTGCGACCACCTCGCCGAGCAGCAGGTGTCCGGACGAACGGTCGTGTGTGGACCACTTCACGAGCGGCTCGGCGAACATCGCGTCCGCCAGGATCGCGCCCGCGATCGCTCCGACGATCTGCGCGGGCAGATAGACGGCCACCTCGCGCAGGGTGACCCCGGCGCCGCCGCGTCGCGCGGTCCACCACTCGGCCAGGGTGACGACCGGGTTGAAGTGGGCGCCGGAGACCGGGCCGAGAAGGAGGATCAGGATGCCGAGACCGAAGACGGTGGCCGTGGAGTTGGCGAGCAGCTGCAGGCCGACGTCCTTGGTGAGTTCGGTGGCCTGGATACCGGAGCCGACCACGACCGCCACCAGCAGGGCGGTGCCTATGAGTTCGGCGGCGGCCCGGGCGACCAGGGGAGTACGCGGCGGGGTGGCACCCGGTGCGGACCCGACGGTATTGGGTGCTGGAGCGGGTGTCGCGGACTGCGCGGGCAGGGCGGCTTCGGCGGCGGTCATGGGCAGGCCCTCTTGTTCTCGGCGGCGGCGCGCGCGGACTCGGCCAGCTCGGCGAACTGGCCCGCGAGTGACGCGAGGACGTCGGGCTTGAGCCGGTAGTAGGTGTACCGGCCGCACGGCTCTGTCTCGACGACCCCGGCCTCGCGCAGCACCTTCATGTGGTTCGAGAGATTGGTCTGCTTGGCACCGGTCTCCTCCACGAGGTGGGTGGTGCACAGCGTCTCTTGGGCGAGCAGGGTCACGATCTGGAGCCTGAGCGGGTCGGCCAGAACCCGGATCAGATCAGTGTCGACTGACGTCAGCATGGACTGATATTTTCATATCAGTGGTGGCTGACATCACCAGGTGCTGATGTCATTTGTGCCTGATGTCGTCGTGAGACAAGTGAGAGACCTCTGATGTCCGACAAGCCCTCCGTGCTGTTCGTCTGCGTCCACAACGCCGGCCGTTCCCAGATGGCCGCCGCGTGGCTGACCCATCTGGCCGGGGATCGCGTCGAGGTCCGCTCCGCCGGCTCCAACCCGGGCGCGGGCGTCAACCCGGCCGCCGTCGAGGCCATGGCCGAGGTGGGCATCGACATCTCCGCCGAAGTGCCGAAGATGCTCACTGTGGACGCGGTGAAGGAGTCGGACGTCTGCATCACCATGGGCTGCGGCGACACCTGCCCCGTCTTCCCCGGCAAGCGGTACCTGGACTGGACGTTGGAGGACCCGGCGGGCCAGGGCGTCGCGGCCGTCCGCCCGATCCGCGACGAGATCAAGGTGCTAGTCGAGGGCCTGATCAAAGAGATCGCGCCGGAGGCCCAGGCGTGAGCACCGCGACCGACACGGCCGGGGACGTCCGCAACGTCATCGGCTCCGGTCCGGTCGGGTACACGGCCGCCCTCTACACCGCCCGCGCCTCGCTGAAGCCGCTGGTCTTCGAGGGCGCGGTCACGGCCGGCGGCGCGCTGGTGCAGACGACCGAGGTGGAGAACTTCCCCGGCTTCCGCGAAGGCATCATGGGCCCGGACCTGATGGACAACATGCGGGCCCAGGTCGAATGCTTCGGCGCCGAACTCGTCCCCGACGACATCGTCGAGGTCGACCTCACCGGCACGGTGAAGACCGTCACCGACTCGGCGGGTACGGTCCACCGCGCCAAGTCCGTCATCGTGGCGACCGGCTCGCAGCACCGCAAGCACCTACGGAAGCGTGCCGTCCCCAAGGGCACCGTCCGCCGCACCCTCTTCCGGCTCGCCAAGGTTCTCGGCGAGCCGGAAGAGGGCCGGAAGTGCGCCCGAGATCGCCCGGCGCTCGGCGCCGTCGAGGGCGGCGAGCGCGGCGTCCATGCGGCGCTCGTGGGCGGCGGTCCAGGCGGCGAGCTGCTCCCGTCCGGCGTCGGTGAGGGTGACCACGGAAGCGCGGCGGTCGACCTTGTCGACGTCACGTACGACCAGCCCCGCAGTGATCATCTGTCCGATCAGCCCGCTGACAGTGCTGGGGGCTAGGCGCTGACGGGAGGCGAGATCGCTGACGCGGGCCGGGGAGTGTTCGCCGAGTACCTGAAGCAGTTCGACCTGGGCCATGGGGAGGGTCTCCCACGGGTAGTCGGTGCGGATCGAGGCCCTCAGCGCGCGGCGCAGCCGGGTGATGGCCTCGGTGAGCAGGCGTGCGTACGGAGCCTGTCCGGAAGAACGGGGCGGGCGTACCGACCTCGGCGCTCAGGTCCACGAGGGTGCCGATCAGGCCGAGCCAGCGCTCGAACACGTCGGCGCCGAAGCGGTCCGCTCCGCGCAGTTCCGGAAGGCAGGGACGCAGCGCGGCGCACAGCTCGTCGTAGCCGCGCCAGTGCCACGCCGTCCCGGCCGGTGTCGTCCACGTCTGTCCCGGCCATCCGGGATCGAGCAGGCTCAGCAGCACCAGGACGGAACGGTCGAGCCCGTGCAGCTTGCCGTCGGCGTAGGAGTCCAACTGGTCGGTGTCCGGGAGCGAGAACACCTTGTTCTCGATCACCAGCGGACTGCGACCGGGGTATTCCACGACAAGATCGAGGTTCCGCCACTCCCGCCGCACCCGCACCTGACCGGACCCGTCACCGCTCTCGGGTATCAGCCAGGTATCCAGCAGGGCCTCGCCCAGCACCGGATGGTGCTCCACGTACCAGGCCAGCGTGTCGCTGTGGAACAGCTCCTTGCTGCCCCTCGACATCGCGAAGACCACGTCGCCGGTCAGCGACTCCACCAGGTCGGAGAGTCCCGCGAATGAACCGCCAGGCACCCGTCGCCTCCCGCAGGGTCACAGTACAAAGGGCACAGCCGCCCCTCTTGGCCTCGCCGGGAGCACGCACCCGGCAGGCCAGGGTAGCCATCTCCCCTCGTCCTATCCGTGCCAGGTGCCGCGACCACTCGCCGGTACTTGCGTGCCTGGCATCATTCGGCGGCATGGGAAGGGACAACAGCGACGAGGCGTACGTCCTCGATCTGTGCGACCACCTGCTCGGCGAATGCGGCCTGCGCCAGCACCGGTTCGACTGGCTGCTGGGTGACCCGGGGGCGAACGGACGGCGCATGAGGCTGCCGGTCGACGCGTACTGGCCCGGTCAGCACCTGGTGGTCGAGTACCGGGAGATCCAGCACGACCGGCCGGTGCCGCACTTCGACAAGCCGGACCGGCTCACCGTCAGCGGCGTGCACCGCGGGGAGCAGCGCGCGCTCTACGACGTCCGTCGCGACACCTTGATCCCACAGCACGGGATCCGCCTGGCGGTGATCCGGCCCGCCGACCTCGACGCCGACTCCAGGGGACGCCTACGCCGAAACAGAGACACGGACCTGCAGGCGGTACAGACGATCCTCGCACCGGTGAGCGACGAGGACCGCGTCACCGATGCCTTCCGCCGTCATCTGATCGCCGACGGCTGGACGACAGTCAGCCCCACGGACCAGTGGACCGACGTCGAGGCCGTACGCGGCGAAGAGCGGCTGATCGCGGAGGCGAAGGGCCGCACCCAGGAGAAGGGAATCGACGCCGACATCGCCTACGGCCAGTTGCTGCGCCGCATGACGAGCGACTCCCCGAGCATCCGCTACGCGCTCGTCGTACCGACATCCTCGCTGTGGCATGCGCGGCGCGTCCCGGCCCACATCCGACGAGTGGTGCACATCGACCTGTACGAGGTGACCGACGACGGACGTGTGAACCATCACCCCTCGTGACCAGCCCACGGCCGGAACCCCCCCATGAGGCCGCCGCGCTTGTGGACGAGCGCATGAAGCACGGGCGAATTCTCGATCGCCGTCCGGTCAGAACCGGGTCAAGAGGCCGGGTGGGCGGCTCAGCCGGAAGGCTGCTGACCACCAGTTACCAGGACCGCATGAGCCCGCCGCTGGCGCCGTACCGGCTGCCGCACGACGCGTCGGACAGCGTGCTCGGCTCGCTCGGCCCGCACTCGAACTGGCCGGAGGCGTGGGCGGAGCGTCCGGGCGGATGCTCGCGGAGCTAACCCGCTCGGCTTTCGTCAGCGGCATGAGCCTCGGCCTCACCGTCGCAGCGTGCGTCGCCGCGGGCGGGGTCCTGCCGGCCTTCACCGCCCTGCCCGCCAGGCTGTCCAGGCCGCCCGTCGAATTCCGAGGTGCGGCCGACCCTCCTCCGACAACCCTCCCCCAGCCATAACCCGGCACGACGACGGCCGTCACCTGCCGCCGGCCGACATCCTGCGCAAGGAGAGCCGTACCCTCCATCATTACAGCCGGACGGCCCTCACGAGCCGGAGACACCGCCCGGGAGTGTGGACGATGACGCTTTACAGGCGGGCCGTTCGGCCCTGGACCACCCGTGAGGAGGGGTACAGGCTGACGAGCAGAGGCAGGAGCCGCCCCGCGCCCCCTCCAGCAGGGGGTGAGCACGATGGAAACAAGCGGTGGACCATGCGATCTACCTCACCGAAGAAAGCGGCGACACGCACGCACGTGCCGTCAGGGGAACGGCCTGCCACAACCCGATCGATCGTTCCATTCCGGAGATCGGCGGAACCTGCCGCCGGCCGCGCCCTGGAAGATCTCGCCATCCGGCTCCACGACGTCCACTCCGACGACATCGTCCGGTTGGCGAGTCCCGCCAAGCCGTGACGGCGCTCGGACAACAGCACACGTCCGACGCCGCCTCGCAGGTCACCGATCCGCCGTCGACAAGGTGCCGGCAGCCGACCGGAAGCTGCCGGAAGCAAGGCGCGAGGAGTCTGACTACGAGGTTGTGCTTGTCTTCGCCGGTGGTCGCGACGACGAGATTCGCAGCCATGGGCGCGCTGCCGCCTGCTGCCGTCACAAACCGTCCTGAAGGACACGAGCGGCCCAGCGCCGGCGCACCGCGTCCTCGTGCTCGCTCTGTTCCAGGGCGAGGTCGACGCGGGCCAGCGCCTGCTCCAGTCGCGGGATCCAGTGGCGCCGCAGGGC
Organism: Streptomyces sp. NPDC001100; assembly: GCF_053598575.1. Classification (NCBI taxonomy): domain Bacteria; kingdom Bacillati; phylum Actinomycetota; class Actinomycetes; order Kitasatosporales; family Streptomycetaceae; genus Streptomyces; species Streptomyces sp. NPDC001100. The sequence goes on along the minus strand of NZ_JBSFKO010000053.1, from coordinate 11,228 downwards.
GCGCACGCGCTGCCTGGTGCTGAGTACCTCGGCCCCGACGGCGCGTGCCGCGGCGCGGATGACGGCGTAGTGGGCAGCGTCCCGCAGGGCTTCTGCGTAGGCGGCCTCGGCATGGATCAGTGCGGTGTACGCGGGCGCCGGTGCGTCCGCTTCCCGCTCCGGCACCGTGCAGGACGCGGTCTGCGGGTGCCGTACGCCCATCGTGGACGTCCAGACGATCTCCACCTCGGCGGGACGCGTCGTGGGCAGCGGGTCCAGGGACTCTTCGCCGCCGAGGAGCACACCGCGCCGTAGCCAGGTCTCGGCCTCCCCCAGACTCTCGTGCCAGTTATCCCGCGCGATGTGCTCGGCGCGCAGCAGCTCCTGGTGCCGGACGCGCAGGATGCGCAGTTTCTGGTCGAGCAGGTCCGCTCCACGCCGCGCGACCTCCAGGCTGTGGCGCAGCCTCATCCGGCCGGCACGTCCGGGCGGGATGCGCGGGTCCGCCATGGGATCACCCGCTCTCTGTCGCGCCGTGCGCGTCGAGGAACTCGGCGGGCAGCATGGCCAGTTGGCTGCGAGGCAGGGTGAGCAGTACCTGCCAGGCGCGCTCCAGGGTCTGCTCCAGCGTGCGCAGTTCGTCCCGCTGCTGGGCCATGAGCCCCCGGGCGAACGCCTCGTCGAAATCGAGGTAGCGGCGGTCGGTGGGGCTGAGGGCCGCCTGTCCGACGAGGTCGGCCAGCTCCTTGATCTGCCTGGCCCGGTCCAGGGCGGCCAGCAGCTGGGCGGCGACGTCGAGGTGGTCGTCACGGGTACGGCCCGGACCGGCACCCTTGCGCATCAGCCGGGACAGCGAGGACAGCGCGTCCACCGGCGGATAGACGCCCCTGGCGTGCATTTCGCGCGAGAGCACGATCTGGCCCTCCGTGATGTAGCCGGTGAGGTCCGGTACCGGATGCGTGATGTCGCCCGCGGGCATGGTGAGCAGCGGCAGCAAGGTGACGGATCCCGGCAGGCCCCGGATACGCCCGCACCGTTCGTACAGGGACGCCAGGTCGCTGTAGAGGTAGCCGGGATAGGCGCGACGGGCCGGTATCTCACCGCGGGCCGCGGACACCTCGCGCAGTGCCTCGGCGTAGCTCGTCATGTCCGTCATGACCACCAGCACGTGCCGGCCCTCGCCGAAGGCCAGCTGCTCGGCGACGGTCAGCGCGATGCGCGGGGTGAGAATACGTTCGATCACGGGGTCGTCGGCGGTGTTGAGCAGCAGCACCAACTCGCCCGCGGCAGACCGTCCCTCCAGCGCGTCGCGTACGAAGTCGGCGTCCGCGTGTGTCACCCCCATGGCGGCGAAGACCACGCAGAACGGCTCTCCGCCGGCCGTCGACTGGGCAGCGATCTGCGCGGCCAGCTCTAGGTGCGGAAGACCGGCCGCCGAGAACACGGCCAGCTTCTGCCCTCGTACGAGGGTGGTCAGGGCGTCGACGGCGCTGATCCCGGTCAGCACCAGTTCGGCGGGCGGTTCGCGGCGTACCGGGTTGATGGGACGGCCGCCCACCGCCGAGGCGGCGGCGCCGAACACGGGCGGGCCTCCGTCGAGGGGTTCACCGCGGCCGTTGCAGACCCGGCCAAGCCAGCCGGCGCCCACCGGCACTCGCAGCGGCGCTCCGGTGAAGGCGGCCCGGATCAGTTCCGGATCGATGCCCGCGGTGTCCTCCAGCACCTGCACCACCGCCGTGCCGCGGTCGACTTCCAGGACGACTCCGTGCCGCTGCTCCCCCGAGTCGAGCGTGAACAGCACGAACTCGTCCCAGCCGACCCCCTCCACCTTGTCGACGACCGCGAGGGGTCCGCGCAGTTCGCGCACCGAGGTGTATTCGACGCGGCCCCAGTCGCCGCGGTCGTCAGTGCTGCTCACGACACCTCCCTGAGCCGGTCGAGCATGGTCTGGCGCAGCCCGTCCACGGTCGCCGAGTCGTTCGGGCCCGCCTCCTCGCGGGCGCGCAGCACGGGAGAGAAGTCGACGGCCTCGACGTGCGCCGCCGGTATCCCGGAGTCGGCGAGTTCGCGACACCGGTCGACGACGGCCAGCACCGCCTCGGACAGCGCGGCCGTCTTCTCCACGCCGCTGTAGGAGTCACGTTCGGACAGTGCGCTCTGCTGCAGCACGCCCTCGCGCACGAGCCGCCCGCCCAGGACGCTGATCCGCTCCTGTGCGGGCAGTGCGGTGATGCCTACCAGGTCGACCAGGTCGGTGAGCCGGTCGGCCTCGGCGAGCAGGCCCGCCACCCGCGCGCGGCGGGCGGGCCAGTCCGGGTCGTCCGTCGCGGCATGGCGGGCGCCGAGGGCCTCGGCGTCGCGGGAGAACGACTCGGCCCAGGAGACGGCCGGGTAGTGGCGGGCGTAGGCAAGTTCGCGGTCCAGGGTCCACAGACAGCGCACGAAACGCTGGGTATGGGCGGTGACCGGTTCCGTCATGTCCCCGCCGGGCGGGGACACCGCGCCGATCACCGTCACCGAGCCGTTGCGGCCGCCCAGGGTGGTCACCGCTCCCGCCCGTTCGTAAAACGCGGCGAGGGCCGAGGCGAGGCCCGCCGGATAGCCCTCCTCGGCGGGCAGGGCGCCGGTGCGGGAGGCGAACTCGCGCAGCGCCTCGGCCCACCGGGAGGTGGAGTCGGCGATGACGACGACGTCCAGGCCCATGTCACGGAAGTACTCGGCGACCGTGACGCCGGTGTAGATGCTCGCCTCGCGGGCCATCATCGGCATGTTGGACGTGTTGGCGATGATCACGGTCCGGTCGGCGAGGCGGCCGCCGGTGCGCGGGTCGGTGAGCGCGGTGAACTCGTCGATGACGTCGGCCATTTCGTTGCCGCGCTCACCGCAGCCGACGTAGACGATGACGTCCGCGTCACACCACTTGGCGATCTGCTGCAGCAGTACCGTCTTGCCGGTGCCGAAGCCGCCGGGGACGGCGACCGTACTGCCCAGGGCCACCGGGAAGAGCAGGTCGAGGACCCGCTGCCCGGTGCCCAGCGCCCTGCCGGACCCCAGACGTTCCCGGACGGGGCGGGGCCGCCGGACGGGCCAGTCGGTCGCCATCCGGACCGGGGTGCCCGCCACGGACGCGACGACCGCGTCCGCGGGGTGGCGGCCCGCGCGCGCGATGTGGTCCACCGGGCCGGTACAGCCGGGCGGCACCAGGACCCGTAGCGGAACCGGCCCCGCACCCTGGATCTGACCGAGGACGCCCCCCTGCGCGACGGAGTCGCCCGCTGCGACCTGCGGCACGAACGCCCACTCGGGCCGCCGACCGTCCGGTCGGCCGACGCCTCCGGGCTCCAGCCAGGCGCCCGCTGCCGCCAGCGGGCGCAGCAGCCCGTCGAAGATGCCGCCCAGGAGCCCCGGTCCGAGCGGCGCCGACAGCGGTCTGCCGAGCGGGCGCACCGGTGCACCAGGGGCCAGACCGCCCGTGTATTCGTACGCCTGGACGGTGACGACCCGGTCGCGGATCGCGACGACCTCCCCGGGCAGCCCGGCGTCGCCGAGCGCGACCAGGTCGCTCATCGCCGTGCCTCCGATGTCCTCGGCCTCGACGAGCGGCCCGGTGACTCGCAGCACGCGTCCGCGACCATGCGGTTCGAATGTCATGGCGCCCACAACTCCTCCGCCTCCGTGCCGATCCGCTCCAGTGCCCGGCGCGCGAACGCGGCCAGACTGCAGTCGATCCTGCGTCCCCCCGCCTCGCCGACCACGCCTCCACCGTGGGCCTCGGTGACGCGGGCGTCGGGGCCCAGCACGTCGCGGACGTGCGCGGTCAGCCGGGCGCGGAGGACCGGGTAGGAATCGGTCCTGCGCAGGTCCTCCACACCGGTCACGACCAGTCGGCCCAGCTCCTCCCAGCACGCGCGGCGGGCGGCGAGCTCACGGGCGCGGGCAGCCCTGCGGCTGCGGGTGCGGGCGGCGTCGCGGGCGGTCGCGGCGTCGGCTTCGCCCAGCCTTCGGGCATCGGCGAGAATCGCCGCGGCCTGGCCCTCGGCGTCGGCGAGTACGACCGCGGCATGAGCGTCCGCCTCGGCCAGCAGGGCCTCGGCTTCGGCTCTGGCGGCCCGCAGCAGATGTGTCCGGACCGGATCGAGCGCGGCGTCGGCTTCCGGGGGGAGTGAGGTCCTCATGGCGGCATCACCGCGATGAGCGGGCCCTGCCCGTCCACCAGTCCTTCGCCGAGTGCCTCGGCCGCGGTCGGCGTGACGATGACCAGTTCCACGTCCGGCGTGAGACCGTGCCAGGCCGTGCGCACTGCTTCCGGTTCCTCCGCGGGACGCAGGACGACGCCCGCGGACGCCAGTCCGGCGATGCGCAACCGCTCCCCGATCGCTGCGACGTGTGCCATGGTCAGGTCTTCCCGAGCAGGATGATGGCGACGACCAGTCCGTAGATGGCAATGCCCTCGGCGAGGCCGACGATGACCATGGCCCGGCCGAAGAGTTCGGGGCGCTCGCTCATCACCGCCAGCGCGGCGGCGCCGGTGTAGGCGACGGCGATCGCCGCTCCGATCGAGGCACCAGCGACCGCGATGGCGGCGCCGATGAGCGCCGCGGAATTGGAACCGGAGCTCTGCGCGGCCTCGGCGGCGGTATGGGCCTGCGCCGAACCGCCGCTCAGCGCAACCAGCAGGAGCACGAGGGCTCCGGTGAACAGTGCCGCGTCCGCCGCGAGGACCGACCGCAGCACCCCCGGACTGCGGCGGCGCAGCAGCCGGCGGGTGACGGCGAACGCCGCGACGAGCACGGGTAGCGCGATCAGCCAGGCGATCATGTCGTCGCCTCCGTTTCATGGAGTACGGGAAGTGCGTTTTGCGTGGGTACATGCCAGGGTCGGAAGGGCCGGCCCTCGGTGTCGAAGACACGGGAGAACAGCTCGTAGAACTCCAGGCGCAGGGCCTGGACGCCGGCGACCAGTGCCTCCAGCGCGAAGGCGAGCGCATTGCCGAGGAGGAAGACGAGGAGCGCGGCGACGAGCATCACAGGCCCGCCCCGGGCCAGGTCGGTCGTGCCCTGCCACACGATCCCGCCGAGCGCGGCATGCGTGAGCCCGAACGCCGCGAGCCGCGCGAAGGAGATCGTGTTCGACCCGATCCGGACCACTACGTCGAAGAGTTGGATCCCGGTCTGCAGGCCGCCGGAGGCACCGCCTCCCGATGCCGCGAAGAGCCCGGTGCCGGCCAGCAGCAGCCCCGCCAGAACGGTGACCGAGCCGCCGACCGTGAGCACCGGCGCGTGCAGGAGCACTCCCCCGGCGACCAGTGCGAACCCCAGGAACACGGCGGCACCGGCGATGCCGGACGGCGCGTACAGTGCTCCGGCGGGTCCGCTCTCCCGCCAGCGGTTGGCGATACCCGCGGCGTAGGCCAGGGCGAGCAGAATCGCGCCGAATCCGACGGCGCTCGCCAGGAGCCGCACGGGCGCGTCGAGCGGATTCAGCCACAGCACCGGCAGCACGCCGGTGGGGCCGAAGAACTCCCCGTAGGCGAATCCGGCCAGGGTGCTCGCCAGACCGGCCCCGGCGACGAAAGGCCATACAGGACGCAGCGACGCGAGTCGGCGGGGGTGTCCGCGCCTCAGCAGCAGCGCGCCGAGGAGCAGCAGCGCGCCATGGCCCGCGTCGCCGAACATCATCCCGAACATGACGACGTAGGCGATTCCGGCGGGCAGCGTGGGGTCGACGTCGGCGTACGGGACCGTCCCGTAGGTGCGCACCAGCGGCACGAGGGAGCGCCGTACCGGGCCCGTGGTGGGCAGTTGGGTCGGCGGATCGATGCCGCGCGGTGCGCGCAGGGGCACGACGGCGCCTCCTGCGGCGGCCAGAACGCTGCCGAGCCCGGGCACCTCGGTCAGTGGGCACCAGCCGGCCAGTGCGGCCACCTCGCCGTGCCGCACCGCGGTCGCGCTGTACGTTTCGAGTTGCGCCTCGCCCGCCAGGAGGTCGGCCCGGTCCTGGCTCTGGAGAACGTTGAGATCGGGCACCGTGCGGGAGAGCAGAGGCGTGACGGACTCGGCATGCAGCGTCTGAAGTACGCGTGCCGCCGGGCCCGTGGCCCGGGCCGCGTCGTCGGCGCGGTCCAGTTCCACGCAGCCCGCGTCGGCGACCCGCACCAGTACGTCGCGCAGCGCGTCGCGGGGGGCGACGACGGCCACCCGCTGCATGCGGACGGGTGCCGCCGGTGTCAGGGATTCACTCCAGGAGGTCATCGAAGTCCTCCCGCGCCCGGCCCTCGTGTGCGGCGGCCACCAGGGCGGCACGCACCCGCCACGCGTCGACGGTCAGCACTGCGGTCGCGCCCACGACCGGTGTCACGTCGAGGCGCGCCCTGTGCAGCATCCGCAGTCCGTCCTTCTCGACGGTGTGCCACCAGCGGGTCTCGGCCCGCCACAGGTCCTTGGGCTGCTCGGTGTCCGCCAGCGCCCAGCGGGCCGCCGACGGCAGACGGGTGCGGAAGTCGCCGTAGGACGAGGCCCGTACGGCGGACCGGCCCAGGATCCGCTCGGCATACGCCGTGGCCCGTTCAGCGGGGCCACGGCCCAGCAAGAAGGTCTCGCGCGCCACCAGCAGCGCGGCGTCGCCCGCCGCCCACCGGGCCGTCTGCGGAACGTCGGTCATGAGGCGGGCGGCCGCCGACAACCGCATCCCGGTCACCACCGCTGACGCCGACTCGCCCCCGGGGTCTCCCCACGCGGAAGCTGTCAGTACGGCCCTCACCTCGCCCGGAGACGTGGTCCGGGCCAGCCGGGGCCAGGCAGTCGACAGTGCGCCCAGCCGGTACGGCGCGGGCCGCGGCTCTCCGGACAGGGCACGCAGGTGATCGCTGGTGTTCGCAATCTCGAAGCCGGACGCCAACTGGCGCAGGGCGGCGACACCGAGGCGGGGTTGCCAGCCAGCGAGCACCCTTAGCTGCCACAGCAGGGCGGCGAAGACCGCCCGCCCGGCCTCGGCGGACTCGGCCTCCACGTCGAGGGCTCGCCGGTACGGGGTGCCGGCCAGTGCGCGCAGGGCGTCGGGCAGGGTGCCCGTGTCCGCCAGCTCGCGCACCCGTTCCAGGCCCAGGCGTCCCACGGCCATGGACCTGGCGCGCGTCACCCCCGCGACCCAGCCCGCGCCCATCGCAACCCTCCTAGTCCGGTCCACGCCGTTCGGGACCTTGGACCACGGTCAGTTCACCGGCCACCCGCGCCACGATGCGGGCCACGAAGGCCGGGGCGCGCTCCCCCTCCCTCTCGCGCAGCCTTTCCACCGTCCGCCGTGACGCGACCTCGGTCCGTGCGGCCTCGGCAGCGGCTTCTCGCCGGATCCGGGTCGCGGTCTCGCCTCTGACTTCCAGGGCCTGTTCCCGGGCGGCCCGCACCACGCCATCGGCTCGCAGGGCCGCGGCGCGGCGTCGCTCCGCCGCGTCCCGCATGGCGGTGGCACGGATCCGGTCGGCCTCGGCCGAAGTGTCGTCCCACTGCGCGAGCAGGGGTTCAAGCTCCGCCGTGAACTCGGCCGACCGGTCGGCAGGGACACCTCCCGGTGCGGCCGGGCCGGGTGAACCGGCCGGCCGAAGACGGATCCGGAACTCTCGAAACCCGAGCATGAGAACCTCCAGGCTCGACGTCGGCGTTCACCGTGGCCCACTCTCACGTTACGAAGGTCGCGAAAGCCTCTCTAGGGCTGTTTGCCTCACGGAAGGGGCCGATCGGCCCTTTCACGGCCGATGCGCCGGCGAGACGGTGAGAAGACAGGGGGCTGTGGTCTCCACGCACGGTGGGAGGTAGCCATGAGTGACCGAGAGGCACGCGAACATGCGGCCGCGTCGGCAGAGGCACAGCGCGCTGTGCCGGCCTTCGCCCCGGCACCGGCCGAGGAGTTCCGTCAGGACATGATGGTGCGCTACCTGCAGGCCATGGCCTCCGACTCACACACGGCGAGCACCGCCGAGTCAGCGCTCCCCGCCGAGAAGGCGAATGGCAGGAGCACCCACCACCATGAGCAGGCGAAGTCGATCGCGGATCTTCAGGTGAGTCACGTCATGCGGCGGTCCGTCGTCGGAATTTCCGCCGACACACCGTTCCTGGACGTCGCCCGGATGCTGGCCCGCCGGCAGACCGGGGCCGTGCCCGTGGTGGACGACGACCAGCGGGTGATCGGCGTGATCACGGAGTCCGACCTTCTCGCCCGGGCGGCATCCCTTGCCGCGGGCGATCGCCCGGGCGCGTTCGACCGCATGCTGCACCGACGGCAACGTCCCGTGGATGCGGCAGAGACGGCTGCCACGCTGATGTCCGCGCCGGCGCTCACCGTCCACAGCTGGACTTCGGTTGTCGTTGCGGCGCGCACAGCGGCCCGCTCCCGGATCCGGCAGCTGTTCGTCACCGACCACAAGGGACGCCTGGTGGGCGTCGTCAGCCGCAGTGAGCTGCTGGAGGCTCTTGTCCGGGACGACGCGGCCATCCGCGCGGAAGTCGTCGCCGTGGTCATCGAGGGCGAGCTGGGCATCGATCCGGCACGCGTGAAGGTACAGGTCCTCAACGGCGTCGTCACGCTGACGGGCACGCTGGACGCCGCGCTGATCCCGCAGCTGAGGACGGCAGTGGAACAGATCGCGGATGTGGTCACGGTGTCGGACCACCTCGTTGCGGTATGAGCTGTAGGAGCCGTACCACGCCCCAGGGCATAGGGCGTATGTGAATGGTGATCTGGTTCATCATTCCGAGTCACCGTGGCACGGTCTGGACAACCCGCCACAACCGCCGCGGCAGGCCGCCCTCCTCGAACGCGTGGACCTCCTGAAGGTTCCAGCCCTCGCCGAGCTGGTCGACCAAGGCGCGGGGGAAGAAGTGGAAGGCGAAGCCACCGTGCGCCCAGATGTCGTCGCCGTGCCACGTACCGGCCCGGTATTGCGCGTCACCGGTGTGCCGGACGGTGCAGACGAAAGCGCCACCCGGCCGTAGCACCCGGCGGACCTCGGCGACCAGGGCGTGGATCTCCTGAGTGGAGAGCGCCATGCAGAGCAACATGTGAGCGAAGACGGCGTCCACCGAGGCATGCGGGAGCAGGAGCGGCTGACGGACGTCCTGCACCTGAGCGGTGACCCGTCCGGCGACGCCCTTGGCGTGGGCGGCCTCGCGCAGTTGTTCCAGGCCGAACGGGCTGAAGTCGGTGGCCGGCACGGTGAAGCCCTCGCGGGCGAAGAACAGGGCATCGCGGCCGTGCCCGGCGCCCAGCTCCAGAACGTCACGGGCGCCGATGGCCCGGAACACTTTCGCGGCGTGGACGGCCGGTTCGGACGGCTCCTCCCCGTACATGCCGGGGTGCTCGCCGTAGGTCTGCTGCCAGTGCTCGCGCTGGGCCTCGGCCAGCTCCCGTTCGTACTTCGACATGCCGGCACCCTTCCCGCCGCCTGCGTCAGGGGTGGACTCCGTGTCTCTTCAGCAGGCGCGGTCGCTTCCCATGAGCGCCCGTACGACGGGCGGGAGGCATCGAACCGGCCGAGCACTACCGTGGATCCATGACGGCTCCTTTGGACGTGCTCGTGGTCGGCGCAGGACCCACCGGGCTGGCCCTCGCCCTGCAACTGCGGACCTACGGGACCACTTTCCGGATCGTCGACCGCTCCCTGGACCGGGCCCATGAGTCGCGCGCGTTGGCCGTCCAGCCACGCACTCTGGAAGTGCTCGCCCCATTCGGGGTGACCGACGAACTGGTCGGGCGCGGCAACCCCGCGATGCAGCTGAAGATGCATCTGCCGCACCGGGTGGTGCATATTCCGCTGTTCGACATCGGACTGGCCGACACCGCATACCCCTTCCTGTTGTTCCTCTCACAGGCGGAGACCGAGAGCGTCCTCTCGGAGCATCTGAGGGGCAAGGACGTGGACGTGGAGCGAGGCACGGAGCTGGTCCGTCTGGAGCGCGCGGGCTCGGCCGTCACCTGTCGCCTCCGTCGCGGCGACGGCACCGAGGAGGCCGTGGAGGCGACGTACGTCGTGGGCTGCGACGGTGCGCACAGCACCGTGCGGGCCCAGGCGGGCATCGGCTTCTACGGGTACGCCTACCCGCAGACCTTCCTGCTCGCCGACCTGGAGGTCGATGGGCTGGAGCCCGGAGCGGTGCACACGTACATGACCGGGGCCGGGATGCTGTTCTTCTTCCCCCTGGGTTCACCGGCCACTTGGCGGCTGCTCGCGATGCGGCCGCCGGGCGCCCCGGAGACCGAGGTGAATCTCAGACTCCTGCAGGAGCTCACCGCCCGATACGCCGGCGACCGGCCCACGTTGCGCGACCCGGTGTGGATGACCGACTTCCGGCTCCACAACCGCGGCGCCACCCACTACCGCTCGGGGCCCTTCTTCCTCGCCGGGGACGCGGCCCACATCCACAGCCCGGCCGGCGCTCAGGGCATGAACACCGGCATCCAGGACGCCCTCAACCTGGGCTGGAAGCTCGCCCTCGTGTGCCAGGGCCGCGCGTCGGAGGAACTGCTGGAGACGTACGAGGCCGAGCGCGCCCCGGTCGGCCGCAGCGTGCTGCGCTTCACCGACCGTGCCTTCACCGTCGCCACCAGCGGCAACCCGGCCGTCCGCCTCGCCCGCACGCGTCTCGCTCCGCGTCTGGTGCCGCTGGCGGTGCGCGCGAGGGGGCCTCGCGGGCGGGTCTTCCGTACGGTGTCGGAGCTGGGCATCCACTACCGGCGCAGTCCTGCCTCCGCTTCGGGCTCGCGGCCCCCGGGACACGGTCCACATGCCGGTGACCGGCTGCCCGACCTGCCGCGCGGGCTCCAGGCACGGACCGCGGGGCCGGGCTGGCACCTGCTGCTGGCCGGCCCGCCGCACCTCTGGCCCGACGGGCGGCTCGCCGCGGTCCTGACGGGCCGTGCCGATGTGCTCACCGTTCACCGACTCGGCGAGCAGAGCCCCTGGCCGGGCGTTGCTCACGGGCTCGTACGCCCCGACGGCCACCTCGGCTATGTCGCGCGCGGCGCCGGTGTGGACGGACTGAGCGGGTACCTCGACCGGTGGCTGCGGCGCGAATGACGCCACGGTGAGAGGCGTGGGAACGCACCGTCCGAGGCGTCACCGGGTTCGTGGAGGTAGAGGTGAGTGCCGGGGAAGGCGCGGGGTGAAGGCCGACAGGCCCCGGTTGCCCGACCCGTTTCCTGGTCACCTGGAACCTCCGAGGATGCCCCGGCCTTCAGGCCGGGGAGGAATCGGACTC
>NZ_JBSFKO010000052.1:0-62334 GCF_053598575.1 Streptomyces sp. NPDC001100 | reverse complement strand
TCGTCCACCGACTTGAGGGCGAGCGCGCCGCCGCCGTGGCGGACGCCGAATCGCCCTGAGGGCGATTCGGCTTTCCCTGCCCTCCTCCGCAGGAGTCCGATTCCTCCCCGGCCTGAAGGCCGGGGCATCCTCGGAGGTTCCAGGTGAACGAGGGCCTCGGGCTGGGTGCGACGATCCGGGCCTGGCGGGAGCGGTTGCCGCCGTCGGCGGTGGGGCTGCCGTCGGGCCGCTCCCGGCGGGCGACCGGCCTGCGCCGCGAGGAACTCGCCGAGCGCGCCGGTGTGTCGGTCGACTATGTCGTGCGCCTGGAGCAGGGGCGGTCCACGGCGCCTTCGGCACAGGTCGTCAACTCGCTCGCGCGTGCACTGCGGTTGAGCGACACCGAGCGCGAACACCTGCACCGCGTGGCAGGGTTGGTCCCGCCGAACCATGCGCCGGTCCCCGACCACCTCCCGCCGGGCGTGCACCGCGTGCTGGACCGGCTGGGCGAGGTCGCGGTCGCCGTGTTCGCCGCCGACTGGCAGCTGATCTGGTGGAACTCCGGCTGGGCCGCGCTGCTCGGCGACCCCTCGGCCAAACCTCCCGCACTCCGCAACTTCGCCCGCGAACGCTTCCCCATCGGATCCGGCGACGACGTGCGCATCGCCTCCTGGCCGGTGCTGGTGCGCGACGGCGACAACTCGGACCTGGCCGTCGTGTCCGACCTGCGCCGCGCCACCGGCCGCTACCCGCACGACGCACGCCTGGCCGAGCTGGTCCGTCAACTCACCGCCGGCAACGCGACGTTCGCCCGGCTGTGGGCGAGCGGCTCGGTGGCCGCACACCGCGAGGACCACAAGACGGTGCGGCATCCCGTGGTCGGCCCCGTGGACGTGGACTGCGACGTCCTGACGGACGGCGACTCGGACCTGAAGATCGTCATCTTGACGGCTGCGTCCGGGAGTTCGGACGCGGCGAAGCTGCGACAGGTCGTCTCCGTACCACTGCCCGACCAAGCAGCCACGACTACCGGTATGTCGCCAATCACCTAAGATCACCGCACAGGACAACGGTGCCGGGGGGGCAGCGTGCTCTGGTGGGCTCTGGAAGAGATACGACTACGGCGGACGGAGCGCGGCGCCCGGTACACGGAGCTGGTGTTGGAGCTGGCCTGGAATCCGGGCCCGGACTCGGACGCGTCGCTCGCGGCGGAACTGCTGGCGGTCGGGGTGCCGAAGGCGTCGCAGTTGTGGGCGCCGATCGGGTCGGTGGTTCTGGTGGCACCCGGGGCCGGTGGGCACCCGGGGGTACAGCCCGCCGTGGACACGGTCCGCGAGCAATGGCCGGGGGCGGAAGTCAGGGTGGTGGACGAGACGGTGGCGGCCCTCACCGGCGCGAACCTGGATCCGGAGCCGACCGCGTGTGTCGTGGCGCACCTCGACGCGGTGCACACATCGGTCGCCCTCGTCGCCGGGCGTGAGGTGATCGCGAGCGGGCTGGCCACCGGTGGCACGCGAGGTCTGGCCGATGCGGTGATCGGGCATGTTCGCGATGAGCACCGGCTCGACCTCGGCCTGGAATTGGCGTGGTCCGCCGTCGTCCACGGCGGCGCGTTCGCACCGTCGCCGACAGTGCCCGGCCCTCTGTCCGTCCACGGATCACCGATCACCGACGACGGCCCCCGGCAGCGTGCCGAAGTCACGTTGTCGCCGACCGAACTGCGTTCCGTCGTATCCCCTGCCTACCAACCCGTGGTCGGCCTCGTGGCGCGGGTGCTGCGTGACGCCCCGCCGGAAACCGCCCGGCAGGCAACCACCGGCGGACTGGTGCTGACCGGCCCGCATCCGCCCGGAGCGGAGGACCACCTGACGGAACTCACCGGGCTGCCCGCGCGCCGCGTCACCGAACCGAGAAACGGGTTCCAACACCCTCAGGTCCTCCGCGACGGGGTGGCCCGTCTGCTGGCCGAGAATCCGCCGACCCCTGCCATAGAGGACCGCGCCGGGCGGTTCCGCCAGGTCATCGCGGACTGGGCCTCCTCGTCGGTCGGGGACCACGACGCCTACACGCCAGAGGAGTTGGCGCTGCTGGAGGCGCTCCACCTGCTGCCGGGTCGTCCGAACGCCGACGACCGGTGAGCGCCACCGGGCGGAGATGGGCCGTGCGGCTGCTGTGGACGGCGCTCGCGGTCCCGGTGAGCGCGGTGCTGACGGGTATGGCCTTCGGCGTCGTCTACGGTGCGTCGCTGACCCCCGTCGGACGGCGGAATCCGATGGTCCTGGGCTTCGGCGCATTGGTGCTGGCCGGTGCTCTGGGCGGGCTGGCGTTCGTCCTGTACGACATTCGGGGCGATACCCGCGGGTGGGTGATCCCGGTACAGGAGACCGCGGTGGCCGCCTGCGTCGCCGCGACGATGCTGGTGTGCTGGCTCGCGCTGAAGGATCAGGCGCTGCACGAGCGTGGCCGGGCCGCCCGGGCGGTCGTGACGGACCTCCGGCCCAGCACCGGCGTGTACGACGCCGGAATCGTGGCCACCGTGGCGGATGCCGCTCACCACCGGCGGCTCGGCGTCATCGGCGCGGGGCACCTCGCTGTCGGCGACCGTCTCACCGTCACGGTCGATCCCCGGGGCAGATACGGCGTCAGTGCCGGCCCGCCGCCCGCCGCTCCCGGATGGACGTGGGGCCTGTCCGCCGTGATCGCCGCGGTTCAGGCCCTGTTCACCGCCTCGCTCGGCTTCGGCGCGGCCAAAGAGCGTGAGCGCTTGGCGCGGCGGACCTGATGATCGGCGGACCCGGTGATCGGCAGATCCAGTGATCGGCGGGCCCTGTGATCGGCAGATCCAGTGATCGGCGGGCCCTGTGATCGGCAGACCCGTCCGGCGCGAATTCAGTGCCTGGCGAACTGGAGGCGCGTGGACTGTACGACGTCGGGGCGCACCGCGAGCGCGGGCAGGGTGAGTCGCTCGCCGTAGATGTCGGTGAGTCTGATCGCGCCGCCGCAGCCGCTGCCGCTCTCGGAGAGGAAGTAGTTGTAACTGGCGCGCGGCAGTTGACGCCAGCTGCCGCCCGCGAGGACCTCCAGGCGGGCCAGCGGATTGCGGTGGCCGATCGCCTGGATACCGCACCAGTAGCGGCTGGACCCGGTCTTGTAGCGGATCGAGATCGTGTCGGAGGTGCTGGGGCTCACCAGGTTCCAGGTGATCGGGATCCGGCCGGCCGAGGGGCTGGCGAGTTTGGCGAAGGCCTGCGCGCTGAGGTCGATCTGTCCGGGCGCGCAGTCCCCCGGGCACTCGTTGGTGATCCGGACGGTGACAGTGGCGCCACTGGCCGCGCGAACGAGCACAAACGCCCCGCAGGCCTTGGACGACTCGTAGTCGGCGGTGTTCATCGCGCCGGTCAGGACGTCGCCACTCGGGTCGTAGAGACAGGCGCCGCCGCCGTCCGCGTCGTAGAAGGTGGCGACTCCTCGATAGGTGACGCCGGGCCGGATGCGTCCCGCCAACGAGGCGGTGCCGGTGGCCTGTTGGCGTGCCTTCGTGGCCGACGGGGTGGCCGAGCTGGCGGACGGATGGGCGGACGGTGTCGCCGAGGGTTTCTTGGACGCGCCGGTCGCGTGCGCGGACGGAGCGGCGGAGGCGGTCGAAGTGCCGGTCGCGGACGGGGAGTTCGTCGCGGGTGCGGTGGCGGCGTGTCCCGCCTCGGTCTTCACGTCCTCGGCGTTCTTGTCACCGGGCAGCAGCACCAGGGCGAGCGACACGACGATCAGCACCGCGGCCGCCGACAGAAACAGCCACCGCTTGGACACCGGACCTCCTCGACGGCCACCCTCCGTTTGCCTGGAGTGATGGAGGAGGCGATCGTGCCAGCCTCGGGGGACGGCGGCAAGCCCTTTCCGTACATGGGCAGTTTGGAGCGGGTGTCGGACGGGGTGCGTACGAGAACCGGTCGCTCAGGGCTCGGGAGTCCATTCCGCGGGAGGGGGTGTGCGGCTGTAGTGGGGTCCCCTGGGGCCGTAGTGGGCGAGGTGGAGGATCTCGCCGCCGATCGCCAGCTCTGCCGGTGGCGGGTTGGGGACGGTGATCCGCGGATGGGAGCGACCGTCGATACGGATGCTCTCCCAGGGGCGGTTGCAACTGTCCGCCCAGTGCTGGGCCCGCTCGCGGGTCCACGGGTCCTGCAGGATCCGCGGGGCGGCCGGGTCGTGCCGGTAGCCGTTGAGGCCCCGGACGAGGCTCTCGCTGTAGACACCCTTGACGCGGAAGTTCTCCAAGTCCTGCAGTCGTACGACCATGTTGACGTATCTGCGGCCGTTCCCGCGGTGGCGGCCCACGGCGGGGCAGCGGCCGTGGCCCGGGTCCCAGCGGACGGGCGGGATCCACAGCAGCGCCCCTACGGGGAAGTGCCGGGTGCCGCGTTGGATCTCCAGGCCGCTCTCGCCGTGCGCGGTCTCGCGCGCGACATTGGCCACCAGACACCAGCCCAACAGGCCGTCCGGTGTCGCGTCGTCGATGGGTTCTCTTTCTGCCACGCCTGGAATTCTTGGGCACAGGACGGGCGCGGGCCAACTGATATCGGGGCGCGGGCCAACTGTTGTCGGCTGAGCCGGTCCGAGGGAGCTCCCTGCGGATCGCCGGTCACGAGAAGGAACGGCCCCATGTGAACGCGCGGGCGGGGAAGGTGGGCTTGCATATGGCCGTGGACTCCCCGATATGGGCCACGCTGTCGGGCGCCGAGCGTTCCGCCGTGGACGCTCTGATCCAGCGGGACCACCGGCTCGCGGCGGTTGCCCGTCTGCGTGAGGCGTTCCGCGCCGAAGTCAGGCCGGGGCTGTACGAAGCGCTGGACGTGGTGGCGGAGCGCCACCGGGAGTTGGGCCAACGGTTCGAGCGCCGTCCGACCCCGCCCCTGGACCTGACGACGCTCACGGAGCAGGTCGTGGCGTTGCCCGGCCGGACGGTGGCCGTCGAGGCACTGTGGGACGGCGACACTGATGGCGACACGGATGGCTGGTGCGTGGACCTGATGGCGCTCGCGGACACACCGGTCGCCGAGTACCGGCTCGCCACCGTCCGGCACGGCGGCGATCTGCGACTGTTCAACGGAACGGTCCCGCCGTGGCCGGAAGCGCGGGAAGCGGAGACGGTCGGCCGTGCCCTGCCCGAGCGGTTCGGCGTGCCGTTCCATTTCGCCGGCCCCGAGCGGCCCGACGACGAAGCGCCCCGTTGGAGGGCCGCTGTGTGAGCGGCTCTGCCGCGCAGCTGGACACCGTCGGCTAGTTCGAAGGTCCTCTCCTCCAGGGTCGTTCGGGGTTTCAGTCGAGATCGGGCAACGGGCGCCGGGCGACGACGCGGGCGTCCTCCGGGGGCACACCCAGCATGCACAGCAGCATCTCGGCCAACTGGGAGGCCGCCTCGTCCCCGTCGAGATCGGGGCGGGCGAATCGCAGCTCCACCAGGGCCAGCAGGGAGCCGCCCAGCGCGGTCAGGGCGACGGTCGGGTCGGTGATGGTGAACCGGCCCGAGCCGATGCCGGCCTCCAGGTCACGCACGGCACGCGGCGCGAGGCCCGAGTCGGAGTGGATGTGCCCGAGGCCGCGATGGCGCAGGACCTGCATCAGTTCCGGGCGGAGGTCGGCCAGGCGCGCGCTGAGGCGGAAGCCGGCGGCCACGAGTTCCGCGGGGTCGTCGATGTCCTGGAGGTGTTCGTCGAAGGTCTGGCCGAGCTCGTCGAGGGCGTCGACCACGGCCGCGTCGAACAGTTCCATCTTCGACTCGAAGTGGTTGTAGAAGGAGCCGAAGCCGACGTCCGCGCGTTCCGCGATGGTCTGGATGCTCGCGCTGGTGTCCCCGGTCTCGGCGAGGATCTGCCGGGCCGCCCTGACAAGGGCCTGGCGGGTCTCGGCGCGACGGCGTTCGAAGCGGTTGCGGGGCGGGGCTGACGTCGGCATACGCGCGAGCTTAGCAACGAGGCCCCGCATCCCACAGTTCTGATGAATACATCAATTTACTAGCTCGAAACTATTGACGACCGAACACTCAAAGCTGATGATTCCATCAATCAGTGATGCGGTTCGGAGGCCCGGAGGAGAACATGGACGTCAGGACGGCCCACCAGGACCTCCACAGCGAACAGGGCGCCCTGCGCGGCGAGCACCCCGGGCGCTCCCGGAACCCCGTGATCAAAGTGGCGGACCTGGCCTGGCTGGAGTTCGAGAAGCCCGACCTGGACCGCGCCGAGGTCTTCGCCCGCGACTTCGGCTTCGGCATCGCTGCCCGCACCGAGGACGAGCTGTGGCTGCGCGGCACCTTCGCGGGCTCCCCCTGCATGGTGATCCGGCGCGGCCGTACGTCCCGTTTCATCGGCCCGGCGTTCCGCGCCGCAGAGCGCGCCGACCTGGACCGGCTGGCCCGGGCGACGGGGACGGACGTGCGCGACGCCGATGTCCCCGGTGGCGGCGGTTCCGTGAGCCTTCTCGACCCCTCGGGCTTCCCCGTGCGGGTCGTGCACTGCGCCGAACCGCTGTCCGCGCTCCCCGAACAGCCGCCGCTGCTCCTCAACTTCGGCACGGAGCACCGCCGTACGAACAGCACGCAGCGGCCGCCCCGGGAGCCGTCCCGCATCCAGCGCCTGGGTCATGTGGTGCTGGAGACAAGGGTGTTCGGCCGCGCGCTGGACTGGTACCTGGACACACTCGGCATGATCGTGTCCGACTTCCTGTTCCTGGACGGGCAGCGCGACCGCGGCCCCACCATGGCGTTCATCCGCTGCGACCTGGGAAGCGTGCCCACCGACCACCACACCCTCGCCATGCACCTCGGCCCGGGCAACGGCTATGTCCACTCCGCCTACCAGGTCACCGACCTGGACTCCCTCGCGACCGGCGGCGAGTACCTCAACGAGCGCGGCTACAAACGCAGTTGGGGTATCGGACGGCACATCCAGGGCAGCCAGCTCTTCGACTACTGGCGCGACCCCGACCACTTCATGCTGGAGCACTTCGCCGACGGCGACCTCTTCTCCCGCGACCTGGAACCCGGCTGGGCACCCATGTCCACCAGCGGCCTCGCCCAGTGGGGACCGCCGGCCACCCGCGACTTCCTCGGCGCAAGCCCTTCCCCGCAGCGGATCCGCGATGTGATCCAAGCCCTGCGCGGTGACAACGAGATGGACCCGGCACGCCTGCTGGGCCTGCTCAAGGCCGCCAACTCCTGACCCCAACCCCCTGACAGAGGCACCGACATGAGCACCAACGTCCTGCGAACCGCCGACGGCTGGTGGGTGGTGCGCGACTCGCGCGCCGTCCGCATCGACACCAAGGCCGTCACCACCGCCGACCTGCTGGCCGACCGCGACGCCGTACGAGAGACCGCAGCGAGCGGTGCGACGGGCACCCCGGTGGCCGACCTCGTGGCCCTCTCCCCCGTCACCACGCCCTGCCGGGTCGTCGCCCAGATGGTCAACTACCGCAGCCACGCCCGCGATTCGGGCTTCACCAGCGACATCCCGGCCACCTTCTTCCGCAAGGCGTCCGGCTCGGTCAGCGGCCCCGACGACGCCATCGTCCGCCCCTCCCACGTGAACTTCCTCGACTACGAGGTCGAACTCGGCCTCGTCATGGGGGCGTCGCTGCCGATCGGGACCGTGGTGGAGGAGCGGGACCTGCCGTCGTACGTCGCCGGACTCGTCGTCACCAACGACGTCAGCGCGCGGGACGTACAGCTGACCAAGACGCAGTTCTACGAGAGCAAGTCGTACCCCACGTTCACACCGACCGGGCCCTACCTCAGCCTGCTGGAGCCGGCGGACTTCGCCCATCTCCTGGACCTGCGGCTGCGGTTGAGCGTCAACGGGGAGCTGCGGCAGGACCGCACCCTCGCCGACATGATCGTGCGTCCGGCACGGGCGCTCACGCTGCTGGCGCGGTTCCAGACACTGGAGCCGGGCGACCTGCTGCTGACCGGCACTCCGGGAGGCACCGCGCTGAAGGCCCCGCCGAAGGCCGTGGAGAAGCTCGGCGCGCTGTTGCCGCCCGCCGTGAAGTGGAAGGCGTTCTTCAAGAGCCAAGCGAAGAACCCGCACTACCTGCGGCAGGGCGACCGGATCACCGCCACCATCGCCACCCCGGACGGACGTATCGACCTGGGCGAGCAGCACACTCCCGTGACCGACGCGACCTGAAACCCTTGAAGTGAGCCGCACATGAGCGTCGAGACCAACTCGGCGGAGATACCCGTGGTGATCGTCGGAGCCGGGCCCGTGGGCGTGACCGCCGCCCTCCTGCTCGCCCGGCACGGCGTCCGGAGTGTCGTCCTCGAACGCCACCACGACGTCTATCCCCTGCCGCGCGCCGTCGCCACGGACGACGAGGTACGCCGGATCCTCCAAGCCGCGGGCGTGGCCGAGGAGTTCGACACCATCGCCCGGCCCGCGCGCGGGCTGCGGCTGCTGGACGCCCGGCACCGGCTGATGGCCGAGTTCCCCCGCGTCGCACAGGGCGCGCACGGCTTCCCGCAGACCAGCATGTTCGACCAGCCCGCGCTGGAACGCGTGTTGCGCGCCGCGCTGGCACGCACCCCGGAATGCGAGCTGCGGAACGGGGTGGAAGTCACCGGCGTCGAGCAGGACGGCACCGGACCGGTCCAAGTGACGTACCGCGATGCCGAGGGCGACCACGTGCTGCTCGCGGACGCCCTACTCGGCTGCGACGGGGCGGGCAGCGTCACCCGCACCGCCATCGGCTCGCGATGGGAGGACCTGCGCTTCGAGGAACGCTGGACGGTCATCGACGTGCGCACCAGTCTCCCGGTCCGCTGCTGGGAGGGCGTGGACCAGGTCTGCGACCCGGCGCGGCCGGCCACCTTCATGCGGATCGGCGAGGACCGCTACCGCTGGGAATTCCGGCTGCCGGACGATACCCAACTGGATCACGAACGGCTGCGGGAACTGGTCGCGCCCTGGATGGACATCTCCGCCGGCGCCGACTTCGAAGTGGTGCGGCAGGCGCAGTACACCTTCCGGGCCCGCACGGCCGATCGCTGGCGCAGTGGCCGCGTCTTCCTCCTCGGCGACGCCGCCCACCTCACCCCGCCGTTCATCGGACAGGGACTGTGCGCCGGCCTGCGCGACGCCCGCAACCTGAGCTGGAAACTGGCTCGGGTCCTCCAACAGGGCGCCGAGGAAGGGCTGTTGGAGACCTACGAGAGCGAACGCAAGCCCCACGCCCGACACATGATCCGGCTCGCTGTCGCGATGGGCTGGGCCATGACCGGTGGCCAGGACGGCGCCGCCGCCCTCCGCCGCGGCGCGTTGAGCGCGGCCGTCCGCGTACCCGGGCTCAGCACGGCGGCGGCACGCGACCTCACCCCGCCCCTCGCCGCGGGCCCGCTCGTACGACGCCCGCCACGCCTCGGCCGACGCGGTCCGGTCGGCGGCTTCTGCCCACAGCCCTGGGTGAACGTCGATGGCCGGCCGACTCGCCTCGACGAACTGCTCGGCCACTCCTTCGCCGTACTGGCCCTTGCACCTCCGCCGCCCACGGTGACAGCTGTCGCCGACGGACTCGGCGCCCGCATCCTGTCCGTGACCGACCTCGACGACGACGGACACCTCGCGACGTGGCTGCGCGAGGGACGGGCGGACGCCGTGCTGCTGCGCCCGGACCGCGTCGTGATGGACATCGTCCCGACCGGCGGCCACGACTTCACAGGCACGGCCGACTGGGCATCCCTGTTGTACACATCCCGAAGGCCGCTCCCCGCCCAACGGGCCACCCGCAGACACCTGTTGAGGAGCACGACGCGATGAACACGCCAGACCCGGCCCCCTTCTTCACCCCTGAGCCGGAAGCCGCGGCGGCCAGTCGGATCGTCGACTTCGCCCGTCACGTCGGTAAGGAGGGCTCGGACTACACCGCGCTGCACCACTGGTCGGTCACCGATCTGGCCGGCTTCTGGGGCGCCGTGTGGGAGTACTTCGGCGTCGACGCGGACACCCCGTACGAGGAGGTGCTGGCCGAGGAGACCATGCCGGGCGCCCGCTGGTTCACCGGCGCCACCCTCAACTACGCCCACCACGCCCTGCGCAACCTCGCGGACGCCGACGTGGCGATCATCGCCCTCGACGAGACCGGCTCCGGCTACCAGGTCACCGGGAAGCGGCTGCGCGATCAGGTCGCCTCGGTGGCCGCGACCCTGCGCGACCTGGGCGTCGGCACGGGTGACCGCGTCGTCGGCTACCTCCCCAACACCCCGCACGCGATAATCGCGTTCCTCGCCAGCGCGAGCCTCGGTGCCGTGTGGTCGGTGTGCGGGCAGGACTACGCGCCGACGGCCGCCGCCAACCGCTTCGCGCAGCTCGAACCCACCGTCCTGATCGTCGCCGACGGCTACCTTTTCAACGGCACCACGCACGACCGCCGCGACGCCGCCCTCGAACTCGCCCGCGAGCTACCGACGTTGAAGGCCACTCTGCTCGTCGACCACGTGGGTCTGCCGTGGCCCGCGCGGAACTACCCGTCGCTGGCTATCTCTTGGGAGGACGCCTCCACCCGCTCCGAACAACTCACCTGCACGGCCGTGCCGTTCGACCACCCGCTGTGGATCGTCTTCTCCTCCGGCACCACCGGCCTCCCCAAGGGCATCGTCCACGGGCACGGCGGTGTCCTGCTGGAACACCTCAAGACCCTGGGCCTGCACTCCGACCTCGGCCCCGGCGACCGGCTGCTCTGGTACACCACCACCCACTGGATGATGTGGAACCTCGTCGCCTCCACCCTCCTCACCGGCGCGACCACCTGCACCTACGACGGCAGCCCGGCACCGCTCGCCCGCCCGGATGTCCTGTGGGAGCTCGCCGCCGAGCACCATGTCACCGTCTTCGGCACCAGCCCCCAATTCCTCCTGGGCATGGCCAAGTTCGGCATCGACCCCGCCGCCGCGCACGACCTCTCCTCGATCCGCGTCGTCGGCTGCACCGGCTCCGCCCTGCCCGCCTCCGCCTACCCGTGGGTCCGCGACCATGTCGCCGGGCACGCGATGCTCGCCTCCATCAGCGGCGGCACCGACATCGTCTCCGGGTTCGCCGGCAGCGCGCCCAACACCCCGGTCTGGGCGGGTGAGTTGTCCGCGCCCCACCTGGGTGTGGCGCTCGCCGCCCACGACGGCGAGGGTTTCCCGGTGCGGGACGAGGTCGGCGAACTCGTCGTCACCCGGCCCATGCCGTCGATGCCGCTGTACTTCTGGAACGACCCCGACGGCACCCGCTACCGCGAGGCCTACTTCTCCGCCTACCCCGGCGTCTGGCGCCACGGCGACTGGATCACCCTCACCTCCCACGGCTCGGTCATCGTCCACGGCCGCTCCGACTCCACCCTCAACCGCCACGGGGTACGGCTGGGCAGTGCCGACATCCACGACGTCGTCGAGCAACTCCCCGAGATCGCCGAGGCGTTGGTCATCGGGGCGGAGGAACCCGACGGCGGCTACTGGATGCCGCTGTTCGTCGTCCTCGCGGCCGGCGCCGAACTGGACGACGCCCTCCGCGACCGCATCCGCGCGGCGATCCGCACCGGTGCCTCGCCCCGCCATGTCCCCGACGAGATCCTCGAAGTCCCGGCGATCCCGCACACCCGTACCGGCAAGAAGCTCGAAGTCCCCGTCAAACGACTGCTCCAGGGCCACGCCATGAAGCAGGTCGTCAATCCCGACGCTGTCGATACCCCTGCGCTGCTCGACTACTTCGTCCGGCTGGGCGCGGAGCGCCGCAGCCGAAGGAATCCGGCATGAGAACAGCACCGATCACTACTAAGCTGGAGCTCACCGACCCCCGAACCCCTCGGCCCGGCTCCAGTTGAGCGTGGTGTTCCTCCCGAAGACCACCCGTTGTCCGTCCTCGGAGACCGTGGACCGTTCCCAGCCGTCGAAGTTCCTCGTGACGTCGACGCTCCAGTCGGTCAGGTCGCCGACACCGACGGCCGCGAGGGACTCGGTCGGTGGCTCGCCGTCGTAGCAGTAGGGGCCGAAGTCCGCGATGGCCGCGACGGTTCCGTTGTTGGTGCGCAGGTGGATGCCCTGACAGGCGTCGGTCGTGGTGCGGTAGATGACCTTTGGCACGGTCCAAGCCTTCGCCCGGGGGCTGTAGTGCTGCTCGACGAGCCCCTTGCCCCGGCGGTAGTGCAGGGCCACGCGGCGGCCGTCACCGAGTTTCACCACGGCGTCGTACGGGCTTGGACTGTCGCCGCTCCAAGGCAGGTCGCTCTTCTCCAACTCGGAGGCGTAGACCGTGGATTCCAGCGAGGCTGGGGCACTCCCAGAAGGCTCCTTCACCGGCGCCGAGGTCTGCTGCGCGCACGCCACCGCCAGAGTCAGCGTCACGAGCACGCCGAGCATCCCGCTGATCGGCGCCCTATTGGCGGGCTTGTGCATACGTGCCTCCCGTCGCTCCGCCGCAGCATAAGGGCGACCTGCAACGGACCTCCGCCACTGGCCTGACAGCAGCGGAGGTCCGCCGGTTCAAGGAGTGGTCGGCGATCCGGTCCAGATGCGGCGTTCCGCGCTCAGCGGGTCGTCCAGCGCGTGCGGGGTGGTGTCCCACGTCATCGTGGTGCGGCGCTTGTCGGTGTAGCTCCGCGACCACACGACGACGGGCCCTCCCCCGCCCCCATCGCCAAGGCCGCGAAGCACCCCGACACCCACGCCGGGCACCTCCCACCGGTACCCGTCGCTTCGCCCAGCCGCGACGCCCCCACCAGCGTTCCAACCGTCCCCGCACGCCCGGTCACCGTGACGTCTCCATAGCGGCACCGCCATACAGCTGTAAGGCCATCTCCACTACCCGCCCCCCTCCCGACACCTCCAACCGTCGCCCGTCGCTTCGTCCGGCCGCCCCGGTACGGGCATACTCGGGCCTTGCGCGCGCACCGGCGTTCGCGAGAAGCGGGAGGTGGGCGATGGTGTTGCCATCCACAGCGGGGGCCGAACCCCGGAAAATCACGATCAATGACGTCGCCAAGTCGGCCGGGGTGTCCCGGCAGACCGTGTCACGGGCGCTCAACGACAAGGGCGAGATCGACGTCGACACCAAGCAGCGGGTGCTGGACGCCGCTCGCGCGCTCGGGTACCGCCCGAGCCGGTTCGCCCGCGGTCTGGTCCGCCAGGACACGATGACGATCGGGCTGGTCATCCCCGACCTGCTCAACCCGTTCTTCACCGAGGTCGCCGCCGCCGCGCTGGAGGCGGCCCGGTCCCGTGGCTGGCAGGTCGTCGTGTACGACACCGGGGACCGGGCGGAGGAGGAACTCGGCACGCTCCAGGTGATCAGCTCCCAAGTGGACGCGGTCATCGGCTACTTCAGCTGTCCCGAGAGCGAGTTGGAGAAGTTCACGCGGGGCATGCCGGTGGTGCTGATCGGCCGGGAGCAGCCGACGCGGTTCAGCGCGATCACGATCGACGGCTCGGAGGGGGTGCACGCCGCGGTCGCGCACCTGGTCGTGCGGGGACACACCCGGATCGGCATGCTCGACCACCACACCCGCGCCGAACCGAGCATCCGGCACGAGTGGTTCACCACGGCCGCGAGGGCGCACGGGATCGACCCGGGTCTGGTGGTCGGCGCGGACCAGACCGCCGACGGCGGCGGGGCGGCGCTCAGGGCGATGCTCCACGCCCATCCCGACGTCACCGCGGTCTTCACGTTCAACGACATCATCGCGCTCGGCGCCCTGCGCGAAGCCCGCCGCCTCGGCAGAAACGTCCCGCACGAGCTGGCGGTCATCGGCTTCGACGGTCTGCAGCTCGGCGCGCTGGTCGAGCCCCCGCTCACCAGCGTCGCCCTCGACACGCGCGGGCTCGGCGCCCTCGCCATCGAACAGATCGCGCGACTGCTGTCGGGCACGGAGGCGCTGGCCGCCGACGAGCTGGTCGTACGGGGCGAACTGCGGCTGAGTGGCTCCGCCTGAGCCGCCCGGGTCCGCGTCCGGTCCGAATGTCTTGACACCCCTGGCGCCGGAGCGCAAACTTCCGAACATTCGCAACACACTTGAACAGGTCACTCCACAAGCAGTCCCGTGAGCGCTCACGGGAGCGCTCACGGAGACTGCAGACCGCCATAAACGGTGTAGCCACTCCAGCAGGCATCCCGCCCGAGGGATCAGCATCGAGCCGCCTAGCACCGCCGCTAGTCGTTGTCTGGAACGGAAACTATGAGC
Source organism: Streptomyces sp. NPDC001100 (assembly GCF_053598575.1). Classification (NCBI taxonomy): domain Bacteria; kingdom Bacillati; phylum Actinomycetota; class Actinomycetes; order Kitasatosporales; family Streptomycetaceae; genus Streptomyces; species Streptomyces sp. NPDC001100. Next base: position 48,150 of record NZ_JBSFKO010000052.1, on the reverse strand, counting down.
AGCAAAGTCACTCGCTTCCGCCTCGCCGTCGTCGCCGTGGCCGCCAGTGTCGCCGTACTCGCCGGATGCTCGTCATCCTCGCCGTCGGCCAAGACATCCGCGACCTCCTGCGCCCCTGCGAAGGGCAAGGTGACCCTCCAGTACTGGAACACTGTTCCGGGCATGGACAAGGTCGTCGCCCTGTGGAACAAGAAGAACCCGAACATCCAGGTCGAGACGAAGAACATCTCCAACGACCAGTACGGCATCCTCAGCAACGCCCTCAAGGCGGGCAAGGCCCCCGACCTCTCCCAGGTCGGCTACGACGAACTCCCCAACCTCCGCACGCAGAGCGCCTTCGTGGACGCGTCGGCCTGCTCGGCGGCCACGGCGGCCAAGTCGAAGTTCGTGCCGTGGACCTGGTCACAGGCCAGTTTCGGCAACACCGGCGTGTTCGCCATGCCGCAGGACACCGGTCCGATGGCGCTCTACGTCCGCAGCGACATCTTCAAGAAGTACGACATCGCGATCCCGACGACCTGGGACGAGTACGCGGCCGCCGCGGCGAAGCTGCACAAGGCGGACCCGAAGCTCGACATCACGTTCTTCGACCCGAACAACGCCGAGTGGTTCAACGGGCTCCTCTGGCAGAACAACGCCCAGATGTACAGCTACTCCGCCAACAAGTGGCAGGTCACGGTCGCCTCCGACCAGAGCAAGCAGGTCGCCGACTACTGGCAGAAGCTGATCGCCGGCAAGCTCGTGCGCACCGACCTCGCCAACGGTTCGACGCAGATGTACGCGGCGTACCAGAAGGACCAGATCGCCAGCTACGTCGGCGCCGCCTGGGGCTACAGCATGTTCCGCGACAACCTCCCCAAGCAGGCCGGCAAGTGGACGATCGTCCCGATGCCGACGTGGGGTTCCAACGGTGCCTCCGGTGACTGGGGCGGCTCGACCGTCGCGTTCATGAAGGGCAGCAAGCACCTCTACGAGTCGGTCGAGTTCAACACCTGGCTCAACACCGACCCGGAGGCCCTCGCGCTGGAGAACCAGCTCGGCGGCCTGTACCCGGCGGCCAACGCCGGGCTTCAACTCCCCGCGCTGTCCAAGGGGGTTCCGTACTACAACAACGAGAAGATCTTCGACGTCTTCGCCGCCTCCTCCAAGAAGATCAATACCAGTTTCGCCTGGGGCCCGACCCAGAAGACGGTGAACCTGGCGCTGCAGGACGCGATGGCCAAGGCGGCGGCCGGGAGCGGCACACTCTCCGACGCCCTCTCGGCCGCGCAGGCATCCGCACTCAAGTCGATGAAGGATCAGGCGATCCCGGCAGCGGCGGGCAAGTGACCGCACGATGACCGACATCGCGACCCGCGCGACGCGTCGGGTGGCGTCACCCGGGGTCCGTCGCCGTCTCAACGGCGGCGGCCCCCGGGCGGGCACCATCTTCGCGTTCGTGATCCCCTTCTTCCTCCCGTTCGTGCTCTTCTACCTGGTGCCGGTCGGCTACGCGCTCTGGCAGAGCGTCCGGGTCGTGCGCCGCACCGGCGGGCAGTACGGCACCTCGTACACGACGTTCGGGGGTTTCGAGCAGTACACGAAGGTCTTCCAGAACGACGAGTTCTGGTCCAGCGTCGGCCGCATCGGACTCTTCGGCATCGTGCAGGTGCCGGTGATGCTGTTCGTCGCCCTGGTGATCGCCCTGCTGCTCGACACTCCCCTGCTGCGCCTCAAGTCGGTGTTCCGCATCACCGCGTTCATGCCGTACGCGGTACCCGGCGTGATCGCCGCGATCATGTGGTCGTACCTCTACTCGCCCCAACTGAGCCCCGTCGTCGACCTGTTGAACGGCATCGGGCTCCATCCCGACTTCCTCGGGCCGGGCGCGGTGCTGTGGTCGGCGGCGAACATCTCGACGTGGCTGTGGACCGGCTACAACATGCTGATCATGTTCTCGGCCCTGCAGTCGATCCCGCAGGAGCTGTACGAGGCCGCCAAGCTGGACGGTGCGAGCAACTGGACGATCGCCTGGCAGATCAAGGTCCCGATCATCGCCCCGTCGATCATCCTCACTACGGTGTTCTCGATCATCGGCACGCTCCAGCTCTACGCCGAGCCGGCCGTGCTGCGGCAGATCTCCTCGAACATCTCCAGCACGTTCACGCCGAACATGCTGGCGTACGCGGTGGCCTCCGGGAACAACTACCAGCAGGCCGCGGCCATTTCGGTGGTCATCGCCGTCATCACCTTCGTCCTGAGCTTCGGGTTCATGCGACTGACCTCGAAGAGGGCCGGCCTGTGAGCAAGCAAACCGTGAACCGTGAGAGCCAGGTCGGCCGTACGGCCGCCATGGCCCTGATGCTCCTCCTGGCGATCTACTTCCTGCTGCCGATCTACTTCCTGATCGTCGCGGCCACCAAGCCGCAGGGGGATCTGGCCGCCACCAACGGACTGACGTTCTCGCACTTCAACCTGTTCGAGAACCTTCGTGTCCTGTTCAGCCGCAGCGACGGCATCTTCGGCAAGTGGATCGTCAACACCGTGATCTACGCGGTGTTCGGCGCGGTCGTGGGCACGCTGATCTCCGCGCTGTGCGGCTACGCGCTCGCCAAGTTCCAGTTCCGCGGGCGGGAGTTCCTGTTCTCCGTCATCCTCGGCGGAGTTCTCGTCCCCACCACCGCGCTCGCGCTCCCGCTGTTCCTGCTGTTCTCGGCGACCGGGATCGTGAACACGTACTTCGCGGTGTTCCTGCCGAGCATCGTCAGCCCGTTCGGCGTCTATCTCGCCCGGATCTTCGCCAACGCGGCCGTCCCGCAGGAGCTGTTGGAGTCGGCGCGGCTGGACGGCGCCGGTGAGTTCCGCACGTTCTTCTCCGTGGCGTTCAAGCTGATGACGCCGTCGCTGGTGACGATCTTCCTGTTCCAGTTCGTCGCCATCTGGAACAACTTCTTCCTGCCGATGGTGATGCTGCAGAAGGAGTCCCTCTTCCCGATCACGCTCGGCCTCTACGAGTGGAACGGCCAGACCGCCCGCGCCCCGCTCCTCCAGGAGTCCGTCATCACCGGCTCGCTGGTGTCGATCGTGCCCGTGATCATCCTGTTCATCCTGCTCCAGCGGTTCTGGCGCACCGGACTCGCCGCCGGTTCCCTCAAGTGACCGCCCCCGCACAGAAGGTGCCACCCGTCATGAGCGACTCCGCTGTCTTCGTGCCCCATTTCCACTGGGACCGGGAGTGGTACGAGCCCTTCCAGGTGTTCCGGCACCGGCTGGTCACCGCCCTCGACACCGTGCTGGAGACGGCGGAGACGGACCCGGACTTCCGGTTCACCGTCGACGGTCAACTGGCGGCGATCGAGGACTACTTGGAGATGCGGCCGGAGAACCGCGACCGTGTGGCGGCCCTGGTCCGCGAGGGCCGGCTGGCCATCGGGCCGTGGCTGATCCTGCTCGACGAGTTCCTCTGCTCCGGCGAGACCATCGTCCGCAACCTCCAGATGGGGTGGGCGGCGGCCGAGCAACTGGGCGGTGCGATGCCCGTCGGCTATCTGCCGGACATGTTCGGCCACATCGCGCAGATGCCGCAGATCCTGGCGCGGGCCGGCATCGAGCACGCGGCGCTGTGGCGCGGGGTGCCGGGCTCCGTCGACGGCCACGCCTTCAACTGGCGTGCGCCGGACGGCTCCCAGGTGCGCACGGAGTTCCTCTTCGACGGCTACGACAACGGTCTCGACGTACTCCTGGTCCCCGAGCAGATCGGCCGCGCCCTGGGCGACTACGCGGAGATGACGGCCGAACGGTGGGGCGGCGACCCGGTGTTGGCGATGGCCGGCACCGACCACAACGCGCCCGATCCCCAACTGGCGTCCTGGCTGCGGCGGGCCTCCGGCGAGGGGCGCCCCATCACCGTCGCCACGCTCGACGAATACGTCCGCAAGCACGTCCGTGACGAGGTGTCCGCCGTCGTCACGGGTGAGCTGCGCAGCCATGTGCGCGGCAACATCCTTCCGGGCGTGCTGTCGGTGCGGCTCGGGCTCAAGCAACGGATGGCGCTCGCCGAGCGGACGATCGACCATGCCGAGCGCGTGAACGCGCTGTGGTCCCGGCGGGACGACGCGCCGTTCCTCCGCCTCGCCTGGCACAAGATCATCGAGTCGACCGCGCACGACTCGGTCGTCGGCTCCGGCACCGACGAGACCTGCGACCAGGTCGCCGCCCGCCTCGCCGAAGCCGCCCAGACGGCCCGTGCCGTACGGGACGCGGCGCTCGCCGAGCCCGCCGCCCTGGTGCCGAGCGACGGCCATCTGGTCGCCAACCCGCTGCCGTTCGACCGTACGGCGCTGGTCGAGGTGGACGTCGTGGCCCCGCCCGAGGGCACCGCGCTCCTCGCGACGGCCGCCGACGGCTCGACGGCGCCTGTGCAGCTCATCTCCAAGGCGCCGACCGTCCTCAGCGACGAGCGCATGGACGCCTCGCAGCTGGAACGCGTGCTGCGCCGAATCCACCGCCGCGAACTCTTCGGCCGACTGATCGACCACTACGAACTCACCGCCGGTGAGCTGGTCTTCCACCTTGCCGAGGTGCCGGCGAGCGGCCCCTTCGACCTGCTGATCCTGCGCCGCGAGGTCGCAGCGGCAGCCGCGGCACATCCCGGTGGGTGGCGCGTGCTGACGCTGGAGGAGGCCCGGGCGACCGCGCTCGTACCCGTGGACGTCCCGGCCTCCGGGCTGGCGAGCTTCCGGGTCGAGCCGAGCGAAACCACCGCTTCGACCGCGTCCGTCCCCGCCACGGCGACGGACCACACCCTCACGAACGGCCTGGTGGAGGTCACGGTCGCCGCCGACGGCACCCTGGACATCACCGGACCGGACGGCACCGTGCTGTACGGCGTGGGGCGCCTGGTCGACGGCGGTGACCGGGGCGACAGCTACAACTACGCTCCCCCGGCGCAGGACGTCCTGGTCTCGGAGCCCACGGACATCACCGTCGAGGTGCTCGAAACCGGCCCGCTGCGCTCGCGGTTGAGGGTCACGCGAGTCTACGAGTGGCCCAGCGCGCTCTCCCCGGACCGCGATGTGCGCGCCGACCGGACTGTGCCCACGCCGGTTGAGACTCTGGTGGAAGTACGTGCGGGCGAGCCGCTCGTGCGGGTCTCCACCTCCTTCCTGAACCAGTCCGCCGATCACCGGCTGCGTTTCCATGTGCCGCTGCCCGAGCCGGTGACCACGTCGGCGTCCGCAGGGCAATTCGCCGTCACCGAACGCGGGTTGACCGCCGAGGGCGGCTGGGGCGAGTATCCGCTCCCGACCTTCCCGGCCGATTCGTTCGTGTCGGCGGGGGCCGCGACCGTCCTGCTCGACCACTCCAGCGAGTACGAACTCGTCGGCGACGGCTCCGAACTCGCCATCACGCTGCTGCGCGCGATCGGCTCGATCAGTGTCAACATCCACCCCCTGCGCGACGAACCGGCGGCGAGCGAGATCCCGGTACCCGGTGCGCAGGACCTCGGGATGCGGATCGAGAACCGGTTCGCCGTCGTGCCCTCGGCGTCCGGCTGGCAGGGTGCGCACGCGGTGGCGCTCGCCGAGGAGTTCCGGAACGACGTGCTGGTGACTCGTGGAACCGGGCCCGCCGGGCGTCGACTGCCGCCGGATACCACCGAGTTGCGGGTCGACGGGAAGGACGTCCTCGTGTCGGCCCTCCGCCGTGTCGGCCGCGACGACGCTCAAGGCCCCGGCACCGAGGTGCGGTTGACCGCGATGAGCGACACCCCGTCCACGGTCCGCGTGACGGGGACCTTCACCGAGGCCACGACCGTCGATCTGCTGGGCCGGCCGCTCTCCCGCATCCCGGTCGCCGACGCGCTCGAACTCGATCTCGGTCCATGGGAGATCCACTCCGTCGTACTCCGGTAGACCGCCATGATCGAATGCAATACGCCCCGTTCTGCTCTCATGAAAGCGTTGTGACCTCTTGCTCCCCGAGTTCTCCCCCCGTGTTTCCGACCTCGCACCCGGCCGTGGTGCCCTGCGCCCGGCGCGCTCGTGGCTGCACTCCGACGCGATGTCCCTCTCCCTGAACGGGTCCTGGCGTTTCCGCCTGTCCCCCACGGCTTCGGCGCCGGAGGACTTCACAGCCGAGGGCTTCGACGCCGACGGCTGGGACAGCATCCCCGTGCCCGCCCACTGGGTGCTGGAGGGCGACGGCGCGTACGGCCGCCCGATCTACACCAACATCCAGTTCCCGTTCCCGATCGACCCGCCGTACGTCCCGGACGAGAACCCGACCGGCGACTACCGCCGTACCTTCGAGGTGCCCGCCGACTGGTCGGACGCGGAGCGGGTCGTACTGCGCTTCGACGGTGTGGAGTCGCTGTTCAGGGTGTGGGTCAACGGGGTGGAGATCGGCGGCGCGAGCGGCAGCCGACTGGCCCACGAGTTCGATGTGACGTCCGCGGTGCGGCCCGGTGAGAACGTGGTCGCGGTGCGGGTGCACCAGTGGTCGGCGGCCAGCTATGTCGAGGACCAGGACCAGTGGTGGCTGCCGGGCATCTTCCGCGATGTCACCCTGGTCGCCCGGCCGGCCGGGGGCGTCGAGGACGTCTGGCTGCGGACCGGCTTCGACGACGGGCGCGGCCGGGTCGAGGCGGAGATCACCGCCGACGCGACGGCGTTCCCGGTCACCCTGCGCATCCCCGAACTGGGCGTGGATCAGGTCTGGGCGTCGCCGGCCGACGTGGCGCCCGTCGACATCGCCGCCGTGGAGCCTTGGTCCGCCGAGCAGCCTCGCCTCTACGACGCCACGGTGTCGACGGATGCCGAGACGGTCTCCCTGCGGGTCGGCTTCCGTACGGTCGAGATCCGCGGGGACCAGTTCCTGGTCAACGGGCGCCGGGTCGTGTTCCACGGCGTGAACCGGCACGAGACGCACCCGGAGCGCGGCCGGGTCTTCGACGAGGCGCACGCCCGTGAGGACCTGGCGCTCATGAAGCGCTTCAATGTGAACGCGATCCGCACCAGCCACTACCCGCCGCATCCCCGGCTGCTGGACCTCGCCGACGAGCTCGGGTTCTGGGTGATCCTGGAATGCGACCTGGAGACGCACGGTTTCGACAAGGTCGGCTGGACCGGCAACCCCAGTGACGACCCGGCCTGGCGCGAGGCGTACCTCGACCGGATCGAGCGCACCGTCGAGCGGGACAAGAACCACCCCAGCATCGTGATCTGGTCGCTCGGCAACGAGGCCGGCACCGGCAGCAACCTCGCCGCCATGTCGGCGTGGGTCCACGCCCGCGACGCCGGACGCCCCGTCCACTACGAGGGCGACTACACCGGCGAATACACCGACGTCTACTCCCGTATGTACGCGTCCGTGCTGGAGACCGAGCAGATCGGCACCGACGGCTCACGCGCCCCGCTGCTCAACTGCACGCCCGCGCAGGGCGCCCGGCAGCGCACCAAGCCGTTCCTGCTGTGCGAGTACGCGCACGCGATGGGCAACGGGCCGGGCGCGTTCGACCAGTACGAGGCGCTGGTGCGTGAACACCCGCGTCTGCACGGCGGTTTCGTCTGGGAGTGGCGCGACCACGGCATCCTGGCCACGGCCCCGGACGGGACGCCGTACTACGCGTACGGCGGCGACTTCGGGGAGGTCATCCATGACGGCAACTTCGTGATGGACGGCATGGTGTTGAGCGACGGCAGCCCGACGCCCAGTCTGCACGAGTTCAAGGCCGTCGTGGCGCCGGTGGACTTCGCGTTCGACGGCGACAAGGTCGCGATCACGAATCTGCGGCACACGGCCGACACGTCCGACCTGCGGTTCCGCTGGCGCGTCGAGCACGACGGAGTGCCGGTGGATTCAGGGGAGTTGGAGGTCCCGTACCTCGGGGCGGGCGACTCGGGGTGGGTGTCGCTGCCGCCGGTCGCGGTGTCGCCCGACGCGGAGACCTGGCTGACGATCGACGCGGAGCTGGCCCGGGACACGGCGTGGGCGTCCGAGGGTCATGTGGTGGCAACTGCCCAGCTGGACCGCTCGGTTCGCCGCCCGGTACCCGGTGTCCGCCCCCGCACCGGCTGGCGGCCCGGCGACGGCACCCTCACGCTCGGTGTCGCCGAGTTCGTCGGCGGATCCCTCGTGCGCCTCGGTGAACGTGCCGCGTCGGGGCCCCGGTTGGAGCTGTTCCGCGCGCCGACCGACAACGACAAGGGCGCCTGGGGCGAGGTCGAGGAGAGCGACGCGAGTGTCTCGGGGGTGTCCAACGCCGAGCTGTGGCTCCGCGACGGACTGGACCGGCTGACCTCTCGGCGGGTGTCCGTGGAGCAGACCGTCGACGCGCTGCGCACGGTCGACAAAGTCTCGGCCGCCGACTCGGGACTGTCGGTGCTGGTGGAGTCCGTCTGGTCGCGGGAGAGCGACGGCGAGGTGGAACTGCGAGTGGAGATCCAGCCCTCGCACGGCTGGAAGACGGTGTGGCCGCGGATCGGGGTGCGTTTCGAGCTGCCCGACGGCACGGCTCCCGTCGACGGCGCCGAGTGGTTCGGCCTGGGCCCGCTGGAGTCCTACCCCGACAGTCTGCGCGCGGCCCGGGCCGGCCGGTTCGCCGCCCGTATCCGTGACCTCTCGGTCGAGTACGCGCGGCCCCAGGAGACAGGACACCGCTCCGCCGTGCGCCGCATAGCGCTGACGGCCGGCGACACCGAGGTACTGCGCGTCGAGGCACTCCCCGACACACAGGGCCGCCGTCCCGGCTTCACACTGAGCCGTCACACACCGCAGGAGATCGCCCGGTCCGGACACCCGTTCGAACTACCCGCTTCGACATCGAGCCACCTGACCGTCGACGCCGCCCAGCACGGCCTCGGCTCCCGGGCCTGCGGCCCGGACGTGTGGCCCGCGTTCGCGCTGCGCCCGGAAGCCCGCACGATCAGGCTCCGGATCACGGCACCGAACTAGACCGGTACGTCGCTGGGGGCGCGGTCTCGCACGGCGTGGACTGCGCCCCCAGTATGGGAGAGGACGACCGCCGTCCCGGCGCGACCGTGCCGGTCGACCCGTGGGAAGAAGTTCCCCGTGGCAAGGAGTTCCCCATGCCCACCCTGCTGTCGGTGAATGTCGGGATGCCGAAGGACGTTCCGTGGGAGGGCAGGACCGTCCGCACCGGTGTGTGGAAGTACCCGGTGCGAGGCCCGGCAATGGTCCGCCGGCTCAACATCGACGGCGACGGCCAGGGCGACACCGCCGGTCACGGCGGCGAACAGCGGGCCGTGCTCGTCTACCAGATCCAGTCGTACCGGCACTGGCGGCGGCACTTCGGCCGCGACGACCTCGGCTACGGCCAGTTCGGGGAGAACCTCACCGTGGACGGCCTTCTCGACACCGAGGTGTGCATCGGCGACCGGTACCGCATCGGCGAGGCCGAGTTCGAGGTCACCCAGCCGCGTGTCACCTGCTACCGGGTCGGCATGCGCTTCGGCGAGCCCGAGCTGGCCGCCCTGCTGGTGAGCCATCACCGTCCCGGCTTCTACATGCGCGTCCTCCGCGAGGGGCAGGTGCGGGCCGGCGACCGGATCGTACGGACCAGGACCGGTCCGGGCGCGCTGAGCGTGGCCGACACCGACGCGCTGCTCTACCTCCCCGGCCGCGACCCCGCCAAGCTGCGCCTCGCCCTCGACGTGCCCGCGCTGAGCCCCGGTTGGCAGGGCTCCTTCCGCGAACTGCTCGCCGCGGCCGACAATGCGCGGCCCGCCGCCCGCCCGGCCTGGGACGGTTTCCGCCCGCTGCGGGTGACCGACGTGACCGCCGAGAGCACGACGGTCACCTCGATCCGGCTGGCCGACCCCGACGGCTCCCCGCTCCCGGGCGCCCGCGCGGGCCAGTACCTCACCCTGCGCGTCCCCACCACGACCGGCCCCGCCCCCGTGCGCAGCTACTCGCTCTCCGCCGCGCCCGACGCCGGCAGCTACCGGATCAGCGTCAAACACGAGCCGCACGGCAAGGCGAGCGGCTACCTGACCACGCGGCTACGGCCCGGCATCGACCTCCAAGTCGCCGCACCACGCGGCGAGTTCGTGTACGCCGAAGGCAACGGGCCGGTGCTCCTGGTCTCCGCCGGCATCGGCCTGACGCCGGTGCTGTCCATGCTGCACGCGCTCGCCGCCCGGAAGAGCGAACGTGAGGTCTGGTGGATCCACGGTGCCCGCGGCCCCCGCGAACACCCCTTCGCGGCCGAGGCACACGACCTGCTCGCCTCGCTACCGCACGCGCACGAGCACGTCTTCTACAGCGCGGCCACACCCGAGGAACGGCAGCACGCCCACGCCTCCCCGGGCCGTCTCACGAAGGACAGGCTGCTCGCGCTGTCCGTCCCGGCCGACGCGACCGCCTACGTCTGCGGCCCCGCCCCCTTCATGACCGACATACGGCAGGCGCTCACCGAGGCAGGCATCGATCCGACGCACGTCCACACCGAGTTGTTCGGGGCCCTGGCAGCCATCAACCCTGGTCTCACCGGACAGCCCTCCCGAGCGCCCCACCAGCCCCCGGGGCCGCCCGGCACCGGTCCGACGGTGACCTTCGCGCGCAGCGGTCTCACCGTCCCGTTCGACGAGGGAAGGCGCAGTGTGCTCGAACTCGCCGACGCCTGCGACGTCCCCACCCGCTGGAGCTGCCGCACCGGCGTCTGCCACACCTGCGTGACGCCCCTGCTGTCCGGCGCGGTCAGCTACTCCCCCGAACCGCTCGAAGCACCGGCGGCCGGTGAGGTTCTGATCTGCTGTGCCCGGCCCAGGACGGACCTCGTCCTCGACTTGTAGGGCCGACGCGGACTCGTCGTAGAGAAGCTTCTTCCGACCTGCAACCTCGATGCGGTCGGAACGTCTGTCCGGGTGGAGGCGCCTCCGAGCCAGGGTCTTCGCCACGGGAAGCCACCTGTGGCGGCGGCCCGACAGACCGTTCGCCATCGACGATTCGAGGAATCACATGTCCGCAGGTCAGTCTGCTCGCAGCAGCCTCCGCCCGGGCCGGGTGCGTCTCGCTCTCGGAGTGACCACCGCCGCTGTCGCGCCCGCCGTCGGCGGGTCCCTGAACACGGCCCACGCCGACACGGCCCGGGTCGCCCCGCACCACACGTCCGACACCATCGACGTGGGTCTGTGCGACGACACTCCGGACACGAGCCCGGTGGAGGCCCTGGCGGGCGGGGTGGACAAGCACCCGAAGCCCGTCCCGCAGCGGACGTTCACCTCCGTCCTCGACTGTGCCCGTTCCGGGCGGCGGTGACCCGGTCGACGCGGTGCCCGTCCCGGTCCGTGGCGACCCGGTCGAGGCGGTGCCCGGTGGATACGACTCCACCCCCGCCCACCACGTGAGGGATGCCCGGATCGCTCCCGTCAAGCGCTGACGGACGCGCCACGACCGGCCCGCCCGGGCCGGGGTGGAGCCGCCAGGTCACCGCCCGGCGGCAGCGCGAAGTGCTGGTCCTGCGGTACTGGTCCCATCTCGGCGAGGCGCAGATCGCCGACACGCTGGGGCTGTCCCGCGGTGCGCTCAAGTCCACGGCGAGCCGGGCACTGGTCGCCCTGCGCAGAGAGTTGCAGGCTCCCCGGTGATCGAACAGGACCTCGGTTCCGGTGTCCCGCCGGACTCCGTCGAACAGCGGCTGCGCGACGCCCCGCGCGCCCGGGCCGACTCCGTGGACCTGTCCGCGCTGCGAGCCGCCGTCCCGCCGACCGCGCGGGCCCGGTTCCGTCTCACGGTCGTCCGGCCCGACCGCCGTACCGCTCTCGCGCTGCTGGTCGTGGCCGCCGCGGTGGTCGGTGTCCTGTTCGCGGCGACGCACCTGGACCACAGGACGCCGGTCGGGCCCGCGCGTCATCCGTCGGTGTCGCCCACCTCGGGTGACATGGACGCCAGCCCCGACGCTCCCGGATCGAACCCGGTCACCGCGGTGCCCCATCCCTGACCGGGACGGCCAACTGCCTTGCCTCTGCGGCCCATTCGTCGGCCGACAGTGCGAGGAGCCGTTCGATCCGGGCGCTGTCCGGCAGGGGTCCGTGGTCGGCCGTGACCTTGAGTGCCGACGCGGCCGTGATGTGTCCCAGCCGCAGCGCGCGCTCCATGCCCCCGCCGTGCAGCAGACCGGTGAGCACTCCGGCGGCGAGCGCGGTGGCCACCAGGCTCCGGCAGGACGGAGACAGGGCGGCGGTCACGCCCGTGAGGTGGAGGACGGAGGCGGACGCGAGCCGGTCGTCGTCGAGGACGTCGGGGCCCATCGCGGAGGCCGCCGAGTTGCGGCGGTAGTAGTGGACGCGGGTCCGGGAACCGGACGGCTCCTTCACGAGCAGGCCCGTGGGCCGTCCGGGGTCGCGGCGCACTCCGCCCACGTCGACTCACGCCGCTCCGACCTCGGCCAGCACCCGCCGTCCCAGCGCGTCGTCCCCCACGGCCGAGAGCCAGGACACGGGGATGCCCAGGTCCGCCAGGTACATGGCCACGTTCGACTCGGCGCCGGCCACCGACACCCGCAGGTCGTCGGCGCTCTCCAGCGACGCGGACGGCGCGGGCGCCAGGGCCGCCATGGTCTCCCCGATGCAGACCACGGCCACACCGGTCGCTCGGGCGTCTTCAAGATCCATGTGACGAATTCCCTTCCCGTGCAGGTCGGTTCAGGCGCAACGGCAGTGTGTGGTCAGCGTCAGCCGCCACCGCACCTCGCCCGAGGCGGGCACCAGGGCGGCGTCGCCGGGGCCCGCCTCGGCGAGGTCGAAGACGCGGCCGAGCATCGGTTCGACGCCCGTGCTGCGGTACGGATCCGGGGCGGGAAAGCCGCCCAGGTTGCGCCACAGGGCGATGGACAGGGGCTGCCCGTCGGCTTCGAGGGCGAGCGAGAGCCGGTCGGCCCGGTCGTGGACGCAGCAGTGCGAAGCGTCCACGACAGCTCCTACGGCGGTGCCGTCGTCGGGCCCGAACCGGTCGAGGCGCAGTCCGCGCGGCGCGGGCCAGTCGCCCTCCACCCACGGCGCACCCTCCGGCCACACTCCGTCCACCAGCGGCGCCGCCTCGGGGAAGAGCCGGGTGCGCGCTCCCTCGCGGAGGTGCAGCCGTGCCTGGTCGGAGAGGTCGAGCAGGGCGTGTGCGGCCCATACGAAGCGGAAGCCGGCGTCGGCCGTCAGCACATAGTCGGCCTCGGCACCGCCGGTGGTGCCGCGCACCGTGCGTGTCAGCGTGAAGCGGTCGCAGCGGACGACGTCCGCCTCTCCCTCCCGCGTCCAGGGCCGTGACCAGGCGTCTCCGTGGTCGAGGTTGCCGCGGACCGTGGGGACGCACTCCTCCAGTCCGCCCGCGTCCACGAAGGCGTCACTGGGCAGCACCTTGTCCCGCTCGGGTGCCTCCCGCCGCCACAGCCACTCGCGGTCCCCCGCCCGCAGCGAGGTCCAACGCCCGCCGTGGGCACGGTCGATAACGATGTCCAACGGCACGGTCACCACTCCGCGAAGGAGCCGTCGGGGTGCCGCCACACGGGGTTGCGCCAGGCGTGACCGATGCGGTCGGCGGCACGTACGGCGGTCTCGTCGACCGTGATGCCGAGGCCGGGGGCGTCGCCGCGCACGGCGTGACCGTCGACGAACCGGAACGGCGCGGGGTCGACGAGGTAGGACAGCAGGTCGGCGTCCTTGTTGTAGTGGATGCCCCGACTCTGTTCCTGGATGAGGAAGTTGGGGGTGGCGAACGCGACCTGGAGACTGGCCGCCAGCGCGATCGGACCGAGCGGGCAGTGCGGGGCGAGCTGGGCTCCGTAGGCCTCCGCGAGGGACGCGATGCGGTGCACCTCCGAGATGCCTCCGGCGTGCGACAGGTCGGGCTGGACGACGGCGATGCCCGCGGCGAGCGGGGGCAGGAACTCGGCGCGTCCGTAGAGGCGTTCACCGGTGGCGAGGGGTACCGGGCTCGACTCGACCAGTCCGGCCAGCAGATGGCCGTGCTCGGGCAGCACCGGCTCCTCCACGAACAGCGGGTGCAGCGGGGCGAGTTCGGACAGGACACGGCGGGCGGCGGGGGCGGTGAAGCGGCCGTGGCAGTCGACGGCGACATCGCGGTCGGGGCCGAGTGCCTCGCGGGCGGCGGCGACGCGGGCGACGATCGCGGCGGTCTCGGCGGGGGTGGGGATCGGTGAGGTGGCGCCGGCGGCGTTCATCTTCACGGCGGTGAAGCCCGCCTCGACCTGGGCGGCGATCTGCTCGCTCAACTCGGCGGGTTCGTCGCCGCCGACCCAGGCGTAGACCCGGACTCGGCCGCGCACCGGGCCGCCGAGCAGCGCGTGCACGGGGGCGCCGTAGGTCTTCCCGGCGATGTCCCACAGCGCCTGGTCGAGGCCGGCGACGGCGCTGGAGAGGATCGGGCCGCCCCGGTAGAAGCCGCCCTTGGACATCACCTGCCAGTGGTCCTGGATGCGCAACGGGTCCTGGCCGACGAGGTGTTCGGCCAGCACGTCGACCGCGGCGCGCACCACCTCGGCGCGCCCTTCGACGACCGGTTCGCCCCAGCCGACCACGCCTTCGTCGGTCTCGACCCGGCAGAACAGCCAGCGGGGTGGGACGAGGAAGGTCTCGATACGGGTGATCTTCACTGGGAGCGGGAGCCTTCCGTCTCTTCGGAGCCTGTCTCTTCGGAGCCTGTCTCCGAACCCTCTTCGGACTCGCCGAGCCGGTCCAGGTCGCGCCCTGCCTGGTCGAGCAGGGCCCGCATCGCGGCCTCGGCGGCCTGCGGGTCCTGGTCGCGTACGGCGTCCAGGACGGCGCGGTGGGCCGGGACCGGGTCCTCGCTGTACGGGGCGCTGTGCACGATGCGGTCGCGGTGCGCGAGGCCCGACTCGATCACCATCTCCATGCGTTCGAGGAGTTCGTTGTGGGTGGCGGCGAGCAGCGCGCGGTGGAAGGTGAGGTCGGCCTCGACGGCGTGGGCCGCGTCGCCACCCTCCTCCCCCATCGCGTCGAGGGCGCCGTCCAGCGCGGCCAGGTCCGCGTCGGTGCGGCGCTGGGCGGCGAGGCGGACGGCGGCGGGTTCGATGATGGCGCGGACTTCGGCGAGGTTGTGCAGCAGCGCCCGGTCGGACTCGACGGTGGAGGCACCCTCGAACTGCCAGCGCAGCACGTCCGCGTCGAGCAGGTTCCACTCGGCGCGGGGGCGCACGAACGTACCGCGACGCTGACGGGCGTCGACCATTCCCTTGGCCGCGAGCACCTTCAGCGACTCGCGCAGCGCGGTCAGACTCACGTCCAGCTCGCTCTGCAGCGCGACCAGATCCAGCGTGGCCCCTTCGGGGATCCCCCCGCCCAGGATGCGGCGGGCGAGGACTTCCACGGTCTGGCCGTGCACGCCGCGACGGGCATAGGGCGTCATGTCGTACAGCCTTTCTGCTGTTGGGGGAGCGTGGTCACGCGGAGGCCTTGACGACGCTCCAGCCGCCGTCCACCACGAGACTCGTACCGGTGATGTAGGACGCCTCGTCGGCGCCGAGGAACGCGATGGCCGCGGCCACCTCCTCGGGTGTGCCGAAGCGGCGGGCGGCCGTCTCGGCGATGCTGCGTTCCCGTTCCTCTGGCGGCACTCTGTCCCAGGCGGCTGTGAGGATCGGTCCCGGCACGACGGCGTTGACGCGCACAACTGGACCGTATTCGACGGCGAGTTGGCCGCACAGGGAGAGCAGGGCCCCTTTGGCGGAGGCGTAGGCGGGATGCCCGGGCAGGCCCCTGTACGCGTGCACGGACGAGGTCAGCACCACCGCGCCCCGCCGCTCCTCCAGATCGGGCAGCACCGCCCGGAAGCCGAGGAAGCTGCCGGTCAGGTTGACGTCGAGCTGCCGCTGCCAGGAGGCGAGGCTCATCTTGTGGGCCGGTGTGACATCGACGGTGAAGGCGTTGCTGACGAGGACGTCGACGGGCCCGAAGCCGTGCGCGGCCCCGACGATCCGCGTCCAGTCGTCCTCGGCCGCGACATCGGCGGCCACGAACCGGGCCCGCGCGCCGTCCTTGCCGATGCGTTCCGCCACCGCCTCGCCCCGCTCCTCGGCGATGTCGACGAGCACGACGGCCGCTCCCTCCTCGGCGAGGCGTACGGCCGTGGCGGCGCCGATTCCCGAGGCCGCTCCGGTGATCACGGCCGTGCGCCCGGTGAAGCGGGCGCCGTGCCGTCGTACGGGCTGGTCCATCGTGGGGTTCGACTCCTTCGCGCGTCAGGGCTTGCTGGAAACATAACGGGGCTCACTCGCGCAGCAGCACGACCAGGTCGGCATCATGATCGGCACTCCACGCGAACGGCAGCCCGTGGTGCAGCAGATGGGCTCCGCCGTACGAGGTCCCGGTCGCCGTGTCCCGATAGCGCGCCGCCGGTTCGAGTCCCCGCAGCCGGAGCCGGGCCGGGCGCCCCGGCACGAGCGGGGCCCCGTCGAGCCGCCCGGTGCTCAGCGCGGCGACGACGGTCCGGTCACCGGCGTTGTACTGCACACCGCAACTCGGCTCGTCCGGTGTACCGAGGAGCCGAGCCTCACCATGGTGGATCACGTCCCGCACCTCCTTGTAGCGCGCGATCCAGCCGGCGGCCTCGGCCCGCTGCTCCGGCGTCCAGGCGCGCAGGTCCGCGCCGATGCCCAGGACTCCGCACATGGCGTTGACGAAGCGGAAGGCGAGGCTGCGCGGGCGCGGGTCGAAGACGCCGGGCGCGTCGGTGACCCAGGAGCTCATGACGTGCGGGGCGTGGGCGTGCAGGAAGCCGTACTGGATCCTCAGCCGGTCCAGCGGGGCGGTGTTGTCGCTGGGCCAGACCACGTCCGTGCGCGCGACGGTCGCGTGCTCGATCCGGCCGCCGCCGCCCGCGCAGCCCTCGACGGTGACGTCGGGGTGGGCGGACCGGAGGTGGTCGAGGACGCGCAGGTATCCGGCGACGTGCTCGGCGTCCAGGTCGACGCGACCGGCGCCGGGGCGTCCGCGTTCGGTGGGCGGCCGGTTCATGTCCCACTTCAGGTAGCCGATGTCGTACGTGCCGAGGAGCCGGTCGAGTGTGCCGATCACGAAGTCCTGGACGTCGGTCCGGCCCAGGTCCAGGAGCAGCTGGTTGCGGACGAGCCGGCCGGGGCGGCCCTCGATCCGGTAGACCCACTCGGGGTGTTCGGCGTGCAGACGGCTGCCCGGGCTGACGGACTCGGGCTCTGTCCACAGGCCGAAGTCCAGTCCCAACGCCCTTACGTCCGCGATGAATCGGTCGAATCCCTGAGGGAAGGCGGCCGGGTCCGGCCACCAGTCGCCGAGTCCCGCGGTGTCGTCGGCGCGTCCGGTGAACCAGCCGTCGTCGACGACGAACAGCTCGGCCCCGATGTCGGCGGCCGTCTTCGCCAGCTCCAGCTGCCCGGCCGCTTCGACGTCGAAGCCGGTGGCCTCCCAGGAGTTGTAGAGGACCTTGCGGGGGCGGTGGAGGCGTTCGCCGGAGAGGTGTCGTTCGTAGCGGTGCCAGACGCGGGAGAGTCCGTCGAGGCCGTCCGGGCTGAAGGCGCAGGCGAGTTGGGGGGTGGCGAGGGTTTCGCCGGGTCCGAGCAGCACGGCGGCCTCGTGCGGGACGCGGCCCGCTCGCACCCGTAGGGCACCGCCGGGTTCGGCCTCGGCGGTGATGTGCCAGTTGCCGGGCCAGGCGAGGGCGATGCCGTACGCGGCCGGCGCCTCGCCGTCCTGCACCGCGAGCCACGGTGCGTACGCGTGGCCCGGGACGCCTTGCAGGCTGCCGATGGTGAACGTGCCTCTGGGCAGTTCGAGTTGGGTGCGCTGGAACTCCTGCGACCACTGGCCGGTGAGGTACGTGAGGCGGGCGGTTCCGGTGACCGGGATGTTCACCGCGGCCGAGCCGAGCCGCTCCAGCCGGAGTTCGGCCGTGGCGGTGAACTCCGCCCGTCGGAGGATCACGTCCGTGCCCGGCACGGTCTCGTAGTGGAGGACGGTACGCAGGCCCAGCTGCTCATCGTGGAAGGCGAACCGCAGCGCGGTCTCCTCCACCTCCACACCGTCGAACTCCCACCACGAGCCCCGGTCCCCGTCCGGGCCCGAGACCACCAGCTCCGATCCGGTGAACGGCCTTGTCCCGTACGGCAGATACTCGGCGGGAGCCGCGTCGGCGGGCGTGATGAAGTGGGTGCGCCGCGACCAGTCGAGGGCGGACGGGCCGTCCTCGACACCGAGCGGTCCCCAGGAGTCGAGTTCGACCCAGGGGCCGTCCGGGGACAGGCGCACGGTGTAGCTGGTGTTCTCGGTGCGCAAGGTCCAGCGCTGGTAGGTCACTTGACCGCCCCGAGGTTGAGGCCGGCCACGAAGTGCCGCTGGAAGCGCAGGAACACGGCGACGGTGGGTGCGGCGGCGATCACGGAACCCGCCGCGATGACGTTCCACATCGACACGAACTGGCCCTGGAGTCCGATGAGGGCGGCGGTGATCGGCATTTTGGTGTCGCTGCGCAGGACGGTGATGGCCCACAGCAGGTCGTTGAAGATCCAGGTGAAGGACAGGGCACTGAGCGCGGCGAGGGCGGGGCGGGTCAGCGGGAGGATGATCCGCCAGAAGATCTGCCAGGGTCCCGCGCCGTCGACGACCGCCGCCTGCTGGATCTCCGCCGGGATCGACCGCATGAATCCGTGCAGGACGAAGACGTAGAAGCCGACGCCGAAGCCGATCTGTACGCCGATGAGTGCGGGCAGGGTGTCGAAGACTCCCATCACCTCGCTGAGCTTGGACACCGGGATGAGGAGGATCTGCGGCGGGAGCAGATTGCCGCCGAGCATGAGGAGCAACAGGGAGCGGCGGAAGGGGACTTCGTAGCGGCTGAGGGCGAACGCGGCCATTGAGGCGAGGGCCAGCGTGACCAGTACGCAGGGGATCGTGACGATCAGGCTGTTGATGAGGGCGCGTTGCTGGCCGCCGTCGACCCAGGCCTGGCGGAAGTTGCCGAGGGTGAAGGAGTGCGGCCAGCTGCCCAGGCCGTTGGCGGCGATGTCGTCGAAGGAGCGCAGGCTGGTGACCACGACCAGGGCGATGGGCAGCAGCCACAGGAGCGCCAGCGCGCCGGCGCCCAGGTGGAATCCGGCGGTCGCGGCACGCTTGCGGCGCAGGGCCGTGGAGTTGGCGGACATCAGTCGGCCTCCCGGAACGCGCGGACGAGGTAGGAGCAGATGACGCCGAAGGCCAGCACGAAGATGACGGCGGCGAGTGCGGAGCCGTAGCCAAGTCGTAGGGACTGGAAGGCCGTTGAGTACATGTAGGTGCTCAGCAGCTCGGAGGAGTGGTAGGGGCCACCGCGGGTCAGTGACCACACGACGTCGAAGGAGCGCAGCGAGTCGATGACGATGACGGACAGAACCACCGCGTTGACGCTGCGGAGTTGGGGCAGGGTGACGTGTCGCAGGCGTTGCCAGGCGCTGGCGCCGTCGACCTTGGCGGCCTCGTACAGGGCGGGGTCGATGCCCTTGAGGCCGGCCAGGTACAGGACCATGACGTAGCCGATCTGGCGCCAGAGCGCGGGCACGATCACGGCGTAGAGGGCGGTGTCCTGGTCGGCGAGCCAGGCGTGGCGGAGGCTGCCGAGGCCGACGGATTGCAGGAGTTGGTTGAGGACGCCGTCGGGCTGGTAGATGGCCTGCCAGACCAGGGCGGTGGCGACCAGGGAGAAGACGACCGGCAGGAACAGGGCCGCGCGGTAGAAGCCCACGCCACGGCGCTCCTGTTGGAGCAGGAGGGCGGCGGCGAGGCCGAGCAGGGCGGAGAGGCCGCCGAAGAGGACGAGCCAGAGGACGGTGTGGCCGGTCGCGCTGCGGAAGACGTCGTCGTGGGCCATCTCCCGGAAGTTGTCCAGGCCGATGAACTGCGGTGGAGAGACGCCGTCCCAGCGGGTGAAGGCGAGGTAGAAGCCCTGCACGGCGGGCCAGAACACCCACACCGCCTCGACGAGCAGCGGGACGAGAACGAAGGCGAGGACCAGCGGGGGTGTGCGCCGGGGCCCCCGGACCCGCTTGCCCTGGGCGGGCGTTCGGGCCGGGGACTTCCGGTCGGGCGCGGTCAGGACGGCCATGTCAGGCGTTCCAGATCTTCTCGGCATCGCGCTGCCAGTCGGTGAGGATGCTCCCGATCGACTTGGGCTTGGCCAGGAACTTGGTCAACGCGTTGTCCGCGGTGGGCTGGAGGGCGTCGCTGGAGTCCCGGTTGAAGAACTGGGTGATCTCGGCCGCCTCCGCGACATGCGCGCGGCCCTTCTTGACCAGCGCGGTGCCCGAGTCCTTCGCGTCGGGGTTGCAGGGCAGGACGGTGCCGGAGGAGCCCTTGATGTAGATCTCCTGGGCCTCGGCGGTGGCGAGGTACTTCATCAGGTCGATGACCTGGTCGCGGCGGCCGGTGCGGGCGCTGGCGAAGTAGCCGTCGACAGGCGCCTCTTCGGCCAGCGGGACCTTCGAGTCGATGACCGGGAAGCGGAAGAAGTCGATGTCGTCGAGGGCGTTCTTGGGGGCGGCGTCGGCGAAGAAGGTACCGATGAGCATCATGCCGCTGCGGCCGTTGAGCAGGGAGGTGGTGGCGTCCTGGAAGGCGACGGCGGCGCCGTTCGGGTCGAAGTACGGCAGCACCTCCTGCCAGCGGTCGAAGACCTTGCGCACCTCGGGGTCGGTGAACCTGTGCTTCCCGGCGAGGAGTTGGCGGTGGTAGTCGGCGCCGTTGATCCGGATGTCGAGGTAGTCGAACCACGCCGAGGCCACCCAGGCCGTGCCGCCGCCGGCGCCGAGACCGATCGGGTTGACGCCCTTCTTCTTGAGCTTGTCGCACAGGTCGAGGAACTCGTCCCAGTTCTTGGGCTCGCTGACGCCCCACTTGGCGAAGTTGGACTTCCGGTAGAACATGCCCCACCAGTAGTAGGTGCTGGGCACGAAGACCTTCTTGCCCGTACTCGTCGACGTGCAGAGCGAGTTGAGCGCCTTGGTGTAGCGCTTGAGGTCGGGCGAGGTGGTCCACGCCTCGTCGAGGTCGAGCAGCAGGTTCTTCTTCGCGTACGCGTTCGCCACCGAGCCGGGGTACCAGGTGTACACGTCGGGCGGGTTGGCCGAGGTGAGGTAGGTCGGCAGCTGGGTGCGGTAAGTCTCTGCGGCGACGGTGTTGAGGCTCGCCTTCTCGGACCCCTTCTTGGCGTAGGCGGCGACGAGGTCCTTCATCGCGGCCTTGGCCTGCGGGGCGGAGAGGTTGGACTGGAGGGTCACCGCGCCCTTCGAGGAACTCTTGCCGGTGGAGGTCGAGGTGACACAGCCGCTGAGCAGCGCCGCCGCCCCCGTGGCGCCGAGCCCGGCGAGGAACCGGCGTCTGTCTGGCTGGTGGTTCGTCATGGATGGCTCCCTGTGGATCCCTCGCGGGCGGATCCAGATTCGCGTGGCGTCCCCACCACGTCAAGAATAATTACTAATTTATTTGACCTGAGCCCGATGCACGTAGCCGTCGACGCCCCGGTACACCGCGTCGACCGTTCCGCCCGGCCCGGCCACCGCACCGAGCGCGCCGTCGAACGCGGCGCTGGGGAAGGCCACTTGCTTGGTCCACCCCTGCCAGGCGCCGCTCTGATACCGCTGCTGCCAGAGCGTGTAGTCGGCGGCCCGCGCGTACAGCACCACGGCGTCTCCCACGGCGACCAGCGTCGGACTGCCGCTGACGGTCCCGCCGAGCGAGCTCCACGGCGACCACTCCCCCGACGTGTCCCGGGACCGCGTCCACACGTCGTCGGCCGCGCTGCGCACGGCCACATGGACCTGCCCCTGCGCGTCCACGACGGCGGACGGCCGCCCGTACACCGCACGGCCGCCGGGTGCGCCGAGCGAGGACCAGCCGGTCGCCGGACCGCGCCGCACGACCTGCCCGTCCGAGCCCGTGGCGAACAGGGTCCAGTGCCCGGGATCGGTGAAAGCCACCGAGGGCGCGTCCGCCACCTGCCCGCCGAGACCCTGCCAGGCGCCCCAGCCGCCGGCGGTGAACACCCGCCGGTACACCCGCGAGTCGGTGCCGCGCACGAAGACGTCGATCCGGCCGCCGGTCGAGGCGTACGCGGCGGGCTGGCCGAGGATCCGGCCCTTCGTCGGACCGCCGAGATCCTTCGCCTTCCCATCGGCCTGCTGGACGAGCGAGCCGTGCGGGCCGCGCAGGAAGGTGGTCAGCGTGTCGCCGTCGCGGACGACGGCCGGACTCGCCGTGGCCCGCTGCCCCAGATTCGTACCGGGCAGGGCATCGGCGCCCGTCAGCTTCAGGAAGGCGGTGCCGTGCGCGGGGACCTCGACGGTGTACGACTCCGAGTGCGCGCCCCGGTCGGCGCGAGCCCGCAGGTCCCGTACCTGGACCGGTCCACCGAGCCCGGCGTCCGCGAACCGCACGGTGCGCAGGGCGGGTTGGTCCGACCGGTTGAGCAACACGACCGCGCGCTGCCCGCGCCCCTGAAGGACCTTGCTGTACACGTCGCCGACCGAGTCGGTCGCGACGCGCACGCCCTGAATGGCCAGCGGGTCCTGGTCGACCCCGATGATCTCCGGGTTGCGCAGGGTGGCCAGCATGGAGTCGGACAGGGTGCGGGGGTCGGAGCCGAGGACGAGCGGCGAGCCCATCTCGGCCCACATCACGAACTGGCTGGTCGACTCCTCCTGGCTCAGCTCGTACGACCCGTCGGTCATCCTGCGCATCGGAATGAGGTAGTCGGGGTCGTTGTAGTGACCGGGTCCCTGCGCCTCGGGGTGCCAGGCGTTGGCGTCCATGTTGCGCAGGATGTTGGGCCACTGTCCGGGGCTCGCGGTGCCCCAGGCGATGTCTGTCCCGGTGCGCCAGGAGTCGGCGGTCGTCGGGCCGTAGACGTAGGTGTTGTGCGCGTCCTGCTCCGGTGTGTGCGGCAGGCCCCAGTCGTCGGTGAGCGGGTTGCACAGGTTGAGCAGCATCTTGCGGCCCGACTTGGCGACCGCGTCGCTGAACTCCTTGAAGGCCGGGCCCGGATCGAGTTTGGCGCCGATGCCGCACAGGAAGTCGACCTTGACCGCGTCGATCTTCCAGCCGGCGAACTGCCGGGCGTCCTGGTCGTAGTACCCGCGGCTGCCCAGCCCGCAGCTCTTGCCGCCGTCGTAGGTGCCGGCGTCGGTGTAGATGCCCGCGCGCAGTCCGCGTTTGTGGAGATAGGAGACGAGCGCGGGGATGCCGGAGGGGAAGCGGTCCGGGTTGGCGACCAACTGCCCCTGCGCGTTGCGCGGGTTGTCGGCCTGCCAGCCGCCGTCCAGCCACACGATGTCGTACCCGCTGTCCCGCAGACCGCTGCTGACCAGCTTGTCCGCTACGGAGCGCACCTGCTGTTCGGTGGGCGCGCCGAGCCCGTAGTAGGTGTTCCAGCCCATGTACGGCGTCGGCGCGAGACCGCTGTCGTAGTAGTCGGGGGCGCCCTGGTCGGTGCCGGTCCGAGCGGTGGCCGCCGGGGCCGCGGTCGCCGCCAGTACGGTCGCGATGGCGATCACGGTGGCCCGGCGGGTCAGTCTCGTTGCCGCGGGTGTGCGGACCTGCGGAGATGAAATCACGTGCCTCTCCCGGAGGTTGGGAAGCAGGAGGACGTGACGCGGGCCGCACTGCGACAGGGGGCCGGGGGCGTCACGGCGACGACTGTGGCGTGCGGCCGAAACCCTGTCAACATTAATTCCTAATTTATTAGAAGGCCGCTTCAGGGGTTGACACAGCTTCCCTCGCGTCCCAGCCTTTGGCAACGTTGTCAGTACCGCCGGTTTTTGATGGGACATCACGCTCATGACAGATCAGTCGGGTTCACCACACGTGTCGCGCCGCGCCTTCGTCACCACGGGTTCCGGTCTGCTGGCCGGCTTCGGTCTCGGTTTCTCCACGCCCGCGTCGGCCACCCCCTCCTCCCCCGCCCACCCCGGTGAACTCGCCCTGTACCGGCCCGTATCGGTCTCCTCGACGGCCTACGCGCCGACCCCGGGTTCGTTCGTGGTGGACCGGCTCAACTCGCCGGGTGTGCGCGGCAGCGGATGGCGTGCCGGGCCGGGCGACCCCCAGTGGATCTCGATCGATCTCCAGACTCCGTGCGAGGTCACGTCCATCCGCCTCACCTTCGAAGGCGACGCGAACGACCCGGTGTTCACCCCGCCCACCTCGGGCAACCCGGCCGACGGCACGACGGGCAAGGAGATCCAGTCCAGTTACTCGGTCGAGTACGTCGTCGAGACCTCGACCGACCACACCACCTGGACCGGCGTGTACCGCACCACGGCCGGCACGGGCGGAGTCGTGGACATCCAACCCCCGCACCCGGTCACGGCACGCTGGATACGGCTGACCTCGACCCGCCGCTCCAACCCCAACCCCCTTGGCCTGAACGGCTTCGAGGTCTACGGCACCGTCAAGGGCCACCGTCCGTCGGCCACGGGCTGGACGGACTGGGGCACCCACACCGGCCCGGTGCCGAAGCTGGCCGTGGCCGAGGACGGCACGGTTCCGGTGGAGTCCGGCTGGCGGCTGACGCTGGACGACTGGGCCGGTGCGGACGGTACGGAGCTGTCCAAGTCGTCGTTCGACACGAGCAGTTGGCTGCCGGCCACCGTGCCCGGCACGGTACTGGCCTCGCTCGTGGACCAGGGCAAGCTGCCCGATCCCGTCGCGGGACTGAACAACCTCCATGTCCCCGAGGCGCTGTCACGCCATGCGTGGTGGTACAAGCGGGACTTCGAGCTGCCGCGCGGTCTGCGGACCGGGGCCGGGCGCCGGACCTGGCTGGAGTTCGACGGAGTCAACCACACGGCCGACATCTGGCTCAACGGCCACCACGTCGGCGGACTCACGTACCCCTTCGCCCGCTCGGCCCTCGATGTGACCCAACTGCTCGCTCCGGGCGGGACCAACGCGCTCGCGGTGAGGATCACGCCGATGCCGGTTCCCGGCAGCCCCGGCGACAAGGGCCCGGCCGGCGAGTCCTGGGTGGACGCGGGCGCGAACCAGATGAACCTCAACTCCCCCACCTATCTGGCCGCTTCGGGCTGGGACTGGATGCCGGCGGTACGCGACCGGGCCGCCGGCATCTGGAACCACGTGCGGCTGCGCTCGACCGGCCACGTGGTGATCGGCGATCCGCGTGTCGACACCCTGCTGCCGGACCTGCCCGGTCTGTCTGTCGCCGACCTGACGGTGGTCGTCCCGGTCCGCAACGCCGACACGGCCGACCACCGGACGACGGTCTCCGCGGCCTTCGGCGACGTACGCGTCAGCAAGGCCGTCACCGTGCCCGCAGGGGAGAGCGTCGACGTCGTGTTCACTCCCGACGCCTTCGCCCAACTGCGTTTGCGCGAACCGACGTTGTGGTGGCCCAACGGTATCGGCGAACCCACGCTCCACCAACTCACCCTGGTCGCCTCGCTCGACGGCGCGGAGAGCGACCGCCGCACCACCCGCTTCGGCATCCGCCAGTTCGGCTACGAGTACGCGGTGCCGCTGCCGTTCGCCGACTCCGGTGACGCGTATACCCAGTCGGTGACCTTCGACCGGCAGCAGGCCAGGTTTGTGCGCATCAAGTGCCTTACCCGGGCCTCCGGTTGGGGTTACTCCCTGTGGACCCTGGCCGTACGCGACAGCGCCCGGGCCGCGACCGACCTGGCTCTGCACGCACAGGCCGACGCGTCGAGCACGGACGGGGACGACCACGGCGCGGGCAACGTGACCGACGGCGATCCCGGCACCCGCTGGTCCTCGGCCTACGAGGACGACCAGTGGATCCGGGTCGACCTGGGGTCGGTGCAGTCCTTCGACGGGGTCGACCTGGTCTGGGAGCAGGCGTACGCGAAGACCTTCGTGGTGCAGGTCTCCACCGACAACGCGAACTGGACCGACGCCGCCTCCGTGGACAACGGCGCGGTTCCCCTGCCCTTCAACAACGGCAACGCCAGCCTGCAGACAGAGGACTTCGCGCCCCGCACCGCACGCTACGTCCGGATCAACTGCGGTCTGCGCAACACCAGTTGGGGCAACTCCCTGTGGTCCCTGAACGTCATCGACAGCACGGCCCCCGGCACCGACCTCGCTCTCCACCGTACGACGACCGCCTCCACCGAGGATCCCGATCACCCGGCCGCGCACGCCACGGACGGAGATCCGGGCACCCGCTGGTCCTCGGCCTACGAGGACCACCAGTGGATCCAGGTCGACCTGGGCTCCTCGAAGAGGTTCGACCGGGTCGCCGTGGTGTGGGAGTCGGCGTATCCGAAGACGTATGTGATCCAGGTGTCGGACGACGCTGACACCTGGACCGATGTGAAGTCGGTGTCCAACACGCCGGATCCGCTGAAGATCAGCGTGAACGGTGTACGGGTGCTGGCCCGGGGCGGCAACTGGGGCTGGGACGAACTGCTGCGCCGGATGCCGCCGGAGCGGACGGACGCGGCCGTGCGGATGCACCGGGACATGAACTTCACCATGATCCGCAACTGGGTGGGCACCTCCGACCGGGAGGAGTTCTTCGCCGCCTGCGACGAGCACGGAATCCTGGTGTGGAACGATTTCCCCAACGCGTGGGGCATGGATCCGCCGGACCACGACGCCTTCAACTCCCTTGCCCGGGACACGGTGTTGCGCTACCGCATCCACCCCAGCGTGGTCGTCTGGTGCGGCGCCAACGAGGGCAACCCGCCCACCGCGATCGACCAGGG
This sequence comes from Streptomyces sp. NPDC001100, assembly GCF_053598575.1. Taxonomy (NCBI): domain Bacteria; kingdom Bacillati; phylum Actinomycetota; class Actinomycetes; order Kitasatosporales; family Streptomycetaceae; genus Streptomyces; species Streptomyces sp. NPDC001100. The sequence goes on along the minus strand of NZ_JBSFKO010000052.1, from coordinate 21,437 downwards.
CATGCGCAAGGCCGTGGAGGACCAGGTCCCCGGCGTCCTCTACCAGAACAACTCGGCCGGCGGCATCATCACCGGCGGCGGACCCTACGGCTGGGTAGAGCCGGAGAAGTACTTCGACCCGGCGACCTACGGCAGCAAGGACTTCGGTTTCCACACCGAGATCGGCATGCCCGTGGTCTCCACGGCCGCGAGCCTGCGGAACATGACGGGCGACGAACCGGAGTGGCCGATCCGGGGCGCCTGGTACTACCACGACTGGAGCGAGCGCGGGAACCAGGCACCGCAGACGTACAAGGCGGCCGTGGAGACGCGCCTCGGGGAGGCGACCGGCCTGGACGACTTCGCACGCAAGGCGCAGTTCGTCAACTACGAGAACACGCGTGCCATGTTCGAGGCCTGGAACGCGAACCTCTGGGACAACGCCAGCGGGCTCATGCTGTGGATGTCCCACCCCGCCTGGCACAGCACGGTCTGGCAGACGTACGACTACGACTTCGACGTCAACGGCACCTACTACGGCGCCCGTTCGGCCTGCGAGCCGCTGCACGTCCAGGCCGACCCCGAGGGACAGGTCATCGCCGTCAACCACACGCGCGCCGCACTGCGCGACGCCGTGGTCTCCGCGCAACTGCTCGACCTGTCCGGCCGTCGGCTCGGCGGGAACAGGAGCGCCCGGCTGGATGTCGCACCGGCCGCGACCGCGAAGGCGTTCAGCATCCCTTGGACCGACGGCCTGCCCGATCTGCATCTCCTGCGCCTGACGCTGGAGGACGGTGGCGGGCGGCTCCGGTCGCGGAACACGTACTGGCGCTATCGCACGCCGGCGGCCATGCGGGGCCTGGGCGGGGCGCCGCGGACAACGATGTCGGCGACGCTTGGGCGCGTGACCCGTTCCGGGCTCACCGCCACCGTCCGCAACGACGGTCCCGCCGTCGCCGCGATGGTCCGGCTCTCGCTGACGAACGGCACGACCGGCCACCGTGTGCTGCCCACGCTGTACAGCCACAATTACCTGTGGCTGCTGCCCGGCGAGTCGCAGACCGTCACCCTGTCCTGGCCGGCCAGGGCACTGGCCTCGGGGCGTCCACTGCTGACAGTGGAGGCCTACAACAGCCGCCCCGCGACGGCGCGTTGACGGTCAGCGGCGGGTCAGGACGCCTCCACCGCCGTCTTGATGCGCTGCCCGAACGCGGGCGCGTCCTTGCGGGCCGCGCCCAGCGCGAAGCCCACGAGCAGTTTTCCGACGCCGTGGCCTTCGAGGACGTTGAAGATCCGCACCTTGGTGGTGCCCGGACCGGTGGATTCGAGGTCGTAGCCGCCCTCTTGGGCCATGACGAGGTTCTTCGAGGTCTCCGCCCAGCGGATGCGGTGGGGGGCCTCGAACTCGGTGATGCGGAAGGTCCGGGCCGTCTTCATCCCGGCGTCCTTGACCGTGCTGGTGAAGACCGTGCCGACAGCCGTCGGGCCCTCCGGGGTCTTCGTGATCTCCTGGACCCTCGGGCTGAACTTGGGATCGTTCGTGCCGGCGGCGAGGAAGGCGAAGACGTCCTCGACCGGGCGGTTGATCTCGGTTGTGGCCTCGAACTGACCGGCCATGGTTCCTCCTGTGCTGCGATCGCGGAAGTTCCGGCTGAGCGCGCGCTGATGTGCCGACCACCGCCAGCCTATCGGCGCGGCCCCGCGCCCGCCCCGCGTTGTCAGTCGGCCGGTGCCGCGGAGGGCGCTCCCGGCGGCATGTTGAACGGTGTGACGACCTGGATCGCCGAGGGCAGGGACGGGCCGTCGTCGGGGAGTGCCTTGTGGGCGCGCATGATGATCTGGCAGGCGCGGCGCATGTCCTGGCGCAGGTCGTGGTGGAGGACCGCGGACAGGCGGCGCTCGCGCAGCAGCCGGGTGTTGTCGTGGTCGAGGTCGTGGGCGATGAACACCGCGCATTCCCGGCCGAGCGCGTCGAAGGCGTCGAGGGTCGCGAGGTTGCCGCCGCCCGCGGAGTAGACGGCGATGATGTCCTCGTCCCGCTTGAGCGCCGCCAGGACGAGATCGTGCTGGGTGGCGTCCAGACCGTCGCTGTCGGTGACCTCCACCAGGTTCCGCCGGGGGTTAGCGATCCGCATCGCGCTGCGGAAGCCCATCTCGCGCTCCTCCTCGCCCCGGAAGGAACCCCGGCTGATGGTGGTCAGCACGTTTCCGGGCCGCCTGCCCAGCCACTGGCCCAGCAGGTAGGCGGCGGTGGCGCCGGCCGCGCGGTTGTCGATGCCGACGTAGGCGAGGCGCGCGCTGTGCGGCAGGTCGGTGACCAGGGTGACCACGGGGATGCCGGCCGCGATCAGCCTCGCGACGGCCGCCGCGATCTCCGGCTCGTCGGGGGCTTTGAGGATGACTCCCTGGCTGCCGCGCTTGGCGATCCCGTCCAGGGTCGCGGTCAGCTCGGCGGGCGGGCAGGTCTCGCGGAAGTGGAAGCGCGACCGCACGAGAGCGGGGTGCAGCGAGGGCAGTTCGGCTTCGAGCGCGTCCCGTACGGCGGTGGAGAACCGCTCCGGCGTCTGCATCACGATGTCGATCATGAAGGTACGGCCACCGAGCCGAACCTGGCTCTGCTGGCGGTCCAGGTCCTTGATGGCTTCCTGCACCTCCCTGATGGTGCTCTCCGTCACGTTGCCCCGCTGGTTGAGGACACGGTCGACCGTGGCCGTACTCAGCCCGGCCTGACGGGCGATTTCCCTGATCGGATAGCGGTGTCGCATGACTGGTCCCAAGAGCCGGTGATGCACTTTTGATGTACTGACAAGCATTGAATGATGGTTTCGAGTTATCAAGACTGGCAGAAACGACCGCACAGCGAAAGGACCTCGATGTCTCCCGTAACCGCAGGGACGCGGACTTGGCTGACCGAGGCGGACTGCGATCTCGACGTGTTCCGCTCCCTCGTGGAGCAGCGCACCGACCTCGCCGACCACGCCTCGGCCGAGCGCATCGAGCAGAACGTCCCCCTCTATGACAGTGCCCGGCTCCGTGAGCTCGCGGCCACCCCTCAGGGCCGCCGCGAGGTGCAGAGCGAACTGGTGCGGGCGCTGCTCGACGGGCCCGGCATCGTGGTCCTCAAGGACGCCTTCCCCGACGAGGCCGTGGTGGACCGGGCGTCCGACGCCTTCCGCACGCTGATCGAGGAGGAGCGCGCGAGCGGTGCGGCGCGCGGCGACCACTTCGCCAAGCCCGGCGCCAACGACCGTGTGTGGAACGCCCTGGACAAGGTGGCCGTACGGGCGCCCGAGGCGTTCGCCGACTACTACGCCAACGACATCCTGGAGCTGGTCTCCGAGGCCTGGCTCGGCCCGGCCTACCAGGTCACCTCGCAGGTCAACGTGGTCAACCCGGGCGGCGCGGCGCAGAGCGTGCACCGCGACTACCACCTCGGCTTCCTCTCCCAGGAGCAGGCGGCGGCCTATCCCGCGCACGTCCACCGGCTCTCCCCGGTGCTGACGCTGCAGGGCGCGGTGGCCCACTGCGACATGCCCGTCGAGTCCGGTCCGACGCTGTACCTGCCGCACTCGCAGAAGTTCGAGCCCGGCTATCTCGCCTGGCGGCTCCCACAGTTCGTCGAGTACTTCGGCTCTCACCACGTCCAGCTCCCGCTGGAGAAGGGCGACGCGGTCTTCTTCAACCCGGCGCTCTTCCACGCCGCCGGGCACAACCGGTCGGCCGACATCAGGCGCATGGCCAATCTGCTGCAGGTCTCCTCCGCGTTCGGGCGTGCCATGGAGACGGTGGACCGCGAGGCGATGGGGAACGCCGTCTTCCCGGTGCTGCTGAGCCGCAAGGCCGAGGGGGTCTCGGACGACTGGCTGCGCCGCGTGATCGCCGCCACCGCCGAGGGCTACCCCTTCCCCACCAATCTCGACCTCGACCCGCCTGTCGAGGGTCTCGCCCCGCCCTCGCAGGCGGACACTCTGCGACAGGCCGTCGCCGAGGAGTGGGACCCCGAGCGGCTGCGCCACGAACTCCAGGCCGCGGCCAAGCGCCGCCAGAGCTGAAAAGGACACATCACTCTCATGGGACTGCTTGAGGACAGAGTCGTCCTCGTCAACGGCGGCAGCCAGGGCGTCGGCGCGGGAGTCGTGCGGGCCGCCGTGGCGGAGGGCGCGACCGTCGTCTTCACCGGCCGTCGGGCCGACGTGGGCGAGAAGCTCGCCGTGGAAACGGGAGCCGACTTCCTGCGCGCGGACCTCGCCGATCCGGCGCAGGCACGCGACAGCGTCGTACGCACCGTCGAGACCCACGGGCGCATCGACTGCCTCGTCAACGCGGCGGGGCTCACGTCACGCGGCTCGCTGCTGGACACCACGCCGGAACTGTTCGACCAGCACATGGCGATCAACCTGAAGGCACCGTTCTTCGCGATGCAGGCGACCGTGGCCGACATGACGGCGCGCAAGGCACCCGGGACGATCGTCAGCATCGGCTCCAACTGCGCCCACGGCGGGCCGCCGCACCTCGCCCCGTACTCCGCCGCCAAGGCCGGACTCGCGGGCCTGACCCGCAACGCGGCGCACGCGCACCGCTTCGACCGGATCCGGATCAACACGATCAACATCGGCTGGACGGACACCGAGGGCGAGGACGCCACCCAGCGCGCCTTCCACGGTGCCGGGGACGACTGGCGGGAGAAGGCCGCCGCGTCGCAGCCGATGGGCAAGCTCGGGCAGGTCGACGAGATCGCGGAGTTCGTCGTCTTCCTGCTCTCCGACCGCAGTGGCGTGGTCACCGGCTCGGTCATCGACTGGGACCAGAACGTCTTCGGCGGCCAGGACTGAGCCGAACATCGAAGCGGAGATGAAGACAGGGGTGGCGGGAACGACCGTGGTTTCGTTCCCGCCACCCCGGTGGCCCTTTGCCGACGACATCGCTGTCGGCGTCGTTCAATTCCACGCCGACGATCCGCGAGCCGGATACCTCCGCCAGGTCGACGGGCGGGGTGTGGGCCCGCTCGGTGTGCCGGACGTCGATGACGTGGCCGCCCTCCGGATGGCCCGCCGCCTCGACGAGCCGTAGCCCGTCGTGCTCGGTCTTCCGGTTGGACCAGGGCAGCGGGTCGACACCGAACCGCGTGCCGAGCCGGCCCTTCCGTACTCGCCCTGGGCCTCCACCAGGTCCGCGTACAGCTGCCCGAAGGCGGTGAATCCGGCCTCGCGCGCCCCTTCCACTCGCTCTCGCAGATTCAGCGGACTGCGCTGGTCCTCCTCGTCCGGAGCGGCGTCGCCCGCAGTGGCCCGACAAGTGGCCAGAAACTCGTCAGCGGTCACCTGCTCTTCCCTGGTTTCCTCACGATCGGAAAGGACTCGCCACCCGATCGCTCCGGCATCAGGCCCCTGATACGAGCTACGCGACCCCGCGCAGCACCGAGCGCAGGTGCTCGGCGCTGGCCCACACGTCCTCGACCGGGCCCTTCGCCTTGGGCTCCTCGGTGAGGATGGTGTCCTGCTCCAGGACGTACCAGCCGTCGTAGCCGCGGGCGCTGAGGTGGGTGACGATGGCTTCGACGTCCACGTCCCCGGCGCCCAGCGGGCGGTACATGCCCTGGCGGACGGCGTCGGTGTAGCTGAGCCGGCCGTCCTGGACCCTGGCGGCGAGGGAGGCGTCCACGTCCTTCATGTGGGTGTGGGCGATCCGCTCGGGCGCCTGGCGGGTGAGTTCGGCCGGGTCGGTGCCGCCGATGAGGAGGTGGCCGGTGTCGAGACAGAGGGAGATCGCCGAGTGCTCCAGGACGCGCCGGACCTCGTCGCCGTTCTCGATCATCGTGCCGACGTGCGGGTGCAGGACGGCGCGCACCCCCCGCTCGGCGGCGAGCGAGGCGATCCGGTCGAGGTTGGACAGGAGCAGCTTCCAGCCGTCGGCGTCGAGTTCGGGGCGCGAGTCGTAGCCGTCCTGGCCGGTGACGGCGGACAGGACCAGCACCTCCGCCTTCGAGGCGTCATAGCCCGCGAGGAGCTGTTCGGCCTCGGGCAGCGGGTCGTGGCCGGGCACGTGCAGCAGAAGCGGGGTAAAGCCCCCTACCGCGTGCAGGTCGTGGTCGGCGAGGGTGCGGGCCATGGCGTCCGGCGCGGCGGGCAGGAAGCCCTCGGGGCCGAACTCGGTGGCGGACAGGCCGACCTCGCGCATCTCGTTCAGCACCCGCTCGGGCGTCAACTGGTAGCCCCAGCCGGGCACTTCGCACACGCCCCACGAGATGGGGGCGCCGGCGATCCTGTTCAGGGGGGATGTGGTCATGTTGTGGCCTTTCTGGGGTTCCGGAGGGGGTCGGCGACCGCGGCCGGCGGACAGCCCCCGGCACCACGCGCCGCGTCGACGAGGGTCGAGGTCGTCACCCGACGCTTCCAACCCACCGGGTGAGGGGCGAGAACCATGTCGGGGTGATCGGGCAGCGGATCATGTCGGGCCGGTCCGGGATCGGCCGAGTCCAGCGACGCGTCCGCGATCGGCTCCGCGAGCACCATGGTCCTGCCCTCCTCCGGAACCCGTCCTGCCCGTCGTGCCCGGTCCGCGGCCGCTGACAGGCCACCGACCAGGCTGTTTACCCGGACGCAACGGTAGATGCGCGGCGGGGCATTGTTGAAGGGGCCGAATCCATCATTCTCCCGTCATTGGGCACGTCTCTTTTCCCTCAGCCGTGCGCGTGGCTGGGAGAACGAGCCTGATCCGCCCGCCAGGTGTCAGCCGGACGGCCGCTTCAGGAACAGCTCCAGTCCGGTCAGGAGCCGGTCGACGTCCTCCGTGTCGGTGTAGGGCGCGAGACCGATGCGCAGGCCCCCGGAGTCGCCCAGGCCGAGGCGGCGGGATGCCTCGATGGCGTAGAAGGAGCCGGAGGGGGCGTTCACCTGGCGTTCCGCGAGGAAGCGGGAGGCGTCCTGCGTGCCCTGCGCACCGAAGGTCTCGTCGAAGGTGAGGAGCACGGTGGGTGTGCGGTCGGCGGCCCTGGAGTGGACGGTGATGCCGTCCAGGGCGGCGAGCCCGTGGTCGATGCTCGTGCGCAGGACCTCCTCGTGCCGGTGGAGCGCGGCGAGACTCACCGTCAACCGCTCCCGGCGGCTCCCGTCGGCCGCCGCGTCGAGGCCCGCGAGGACGTCGACCGCTGCGCTGGTGCCGGCGAGCAACTCGTAGGGCAGGGTGCCGAGTTCGAAGCGTTCGGGGACCGCGTCGGAGGAGGGGAGGAGCTTGTCCGGGCGCAGGGTCTCCAGCAGTTCGGGCCGGGCGGCGAGGACGCCGAGGTGGGGGCCGAGGAACTTGTACGGCGAGCACACGAAGAAGTCGGCGCCGAGCTGCCCGAGGTCGACGAGGGCGTGCGCGGTGTAGTGGACGCCGTCGACGTGGAACAGCGCTCCCGCCTCATGTGCGAGGCGTGCCATTTCGGGGATCGCGGGCCGGGTGCCGATCAGGTTGGAGGCGGCGGTGACGGCGACCAATCGGGTGCGGGCGGAGAGGGCGGCGCGGAGGTGGTCGAGGGTCAGTTCACCGGTCGCCGGATCGAAGTCCGCCCAGCGGACGGTGGCGCCGACCCGCTCGGCCGCCTGTATCCAGGGGCGGATGTTGGCGTCGTGGTCCAGGCGGGTGACCACCACCTCGTCGCCGGGCGCCCATGTCGTGGCGAGGGTGCGGGCTAGGTCATAGGTGAGCTGGGTGGCGCTGCGGCCGAAGACGATCCCCGAAGGGTCCCCGCCGAGGAGGTCGGCCATGGCCTCGCGGGCGCCGGTGACGATGGTGTCGGCGTTGCGCTCCCCCGCCGTGACCTGGCCCCGGTTGGACAGGGGGTTCGACAACGCCCGGGTGATGGCCTCGATGACCGGGCGGGGTGTCTGGGTGCCGCCGGGGCCGTCGAAGTGGGCGGTCCCGCTGCTGAGGGCGGGGAACAGCGCGCGCAGGGCGGTGATGTCGTACGTCACGAAGGTGTGCTCCTGTCGGTGCGGCGGCTCGGGGGTTCAGCGTCCCGTGCGGGGTGGAAGCAGTCCGATCTCCTGCGCCCGTAGCACCGTACTCACCCGGTCGCGTGTGCCCAGTTTCCGGTACAGGCTCTCCACGTGCTTGTGCACCGTGCGCACGGAGATGCCCAGGCGATGGGCGATGGCCGAGGCGGTGAGGGCGTCGGCGAGGAGCAGCAGGACGGTGACCTGGCGGGGCGTGAGGCGGCAGTCCTCGGGCAGTTCGGGCGGGGCCTGGGTGGCGTGCCAGCGTTCGAGGAGTTGCCGCTGCTGTTCCACGCCGGCCAGCAGGGGCTGGATCAGTTCGGCGGCCCGGACGTGGTCCTCGGTGAAGTCGGTGCCGGCCCGGTAGACGAGGGCGCCGGTGACCGGGGTGGCCGTGCCCGGCAGCGGGACGGCCAGGACGTGGTCGGCGTCCATCAGCCGGCTGATGGTGCCCGCCATGCGGCTGTCGGCCCAGCCCTTGCCGGCCATCCGGTGGGCGGTTCCGGGGCGGCGGGCGGCACCGGCCGTGACGTAGTGGTCCGCGAAGGGGTAGCCCCGGCGCAGCACCGCCATCGCCTCGTCGTCGATCCGCCCGAAGTGGGCCGCGGCGGCGGGCGAGAGCCCCATCGCGCCGGTCCGGTCCGTCCACTCGCCGAGCTTGTAGATCAGCGCCTCGCCCCCGCACAGGCCGGGCAGCGCCGCGGCGACCATCGGCCACAGCCGTGCGGGATCCCGTTCGTGCAGCGCCGCCACCGCAACCGCCAGCATGCGCTCATACGCCCCGGTCACCCCGACCGCCATACGCCCTCACGATCCCGCTGTGTCACATCCACGTACGTACTTCTCCCCATACCACCACGGGAACGGCTTGCGGCAAACTTCACAGCGTGCCTGCAAGGCCCGGGTCCTTGAGGATCAAGGGAGTTGACGGTACGGATCCGCCTGCGCGGGGGACAGGCGGACTCCTCTGCTACGACTGTTTACGGTCAGGGGACGGTCAGGGCACGGGAAACAGCAGGCAGCTGCTGGTGGCGTGGGCGAGCAGCCGGTCCTTCTCGTCGAGCAGCTGGGCCTGGGCGAGCGCGGTGCGCCGTCCGCCGTTGAGGACGGTGCCGACGGCGCGGATCCGCCCGGTGTCGGCGGTGACCGGGCGCAGGAACTTCACGGTCAGGTCGAGCGAGGTGTAGCCCATGCCCTCCGGGAGCGTCGACTGCACCGCGCAGCCGGCCGCCGAGTCGAGCAGGGTGGCGAAGACCCCGCCGTGCACACTGCCGATGGGGTTGTAGTGCTCCTCCCCCGGAATCAGGGAGAACACCGCGCGCCCGAAGTCCACCTCGTCGACGGTGAAGTTCAGGGTGGCGCCGATCGGCGCCGCGGGCAGCCGTCCGGCGACCACGTCCCGCAGGAACTCCAGACCCGTGGTCTTTCCTACGGCGGCTGCCGAGATCCCCGGATCCTGCCACTCGTACGTACGCGACCGTCCCATGCGGTACTGCCTCCTCTGCTGGCTTCTGCCATTGAAGCTAGATCCCGTCGCAGCTGACTGTCAATGACAGAGCCAGGTGGCTATGGTGGCGGCATGGAATGGCTCGATGTGAGCACGGAGAACTGTCCGGTCCAGAGCACGCTCGACCTCGTCGGCGAGAAATGGACCCTGCTGATCCTGCGGGACGCCTTCATCAGGGTCCGCCGTTTCGACGACTTCAGGCGCCATATCGGACTCTCGGACGCGGTGCTGTCCGACCGGCTCCGCAAACTGGTCGCGGCCGGCATCCTGACGACCGTGCCCTACCAGGAGGCGGGGAGCCGGACGCGCAACGAGTACCGGCTGACGGGCAAGGGCCGCGATCTGTGGCCGATCCTCATGGCGCTGCGGCAGTGGGGCGAGACGTACGCCGCCGACCCCGAGGGCCAGGTCCTGGACGTCCGGCACACGGCGTGCGGTGCGCCGGTACGGGTGGTGGTGGAGTGCGACGGACCGCACGGCGCACTCGCACCGACCGAGGTGACGGCCGTTCCCGGACCGGCGGCCCGTCCCGTACGAAGTCCGCTACCGCAGTGAGCGTTTGGGCGGCTGCCGGAGCGAGTGCCTGGGCGACGCGGAGCCGACCGTGAGCGTGGTGCCGTCGCCCCGGTGGACGGTGGCGGTGGTGAACAGGGGTGTGGTGCGGGTGAGTTGGGCGCTGCCGGGCACCTCGGGGTACAGACCCAGGCTCGCCCACACCGCCCAGGACGACATGGCGCCGAGGTCGTCGTTGCCGACGAGACCGGCGGGCGCGTCGCTGAACAGCGTGGAGAGCGCGCGGTGGACGACGGCGTCGGCGCGGTCCGGGTGGCCGACGTGGGTGTACGCCCAAGGGGTCCCGAAGGAGGGCTCGTTGCCGAGGTAGGCGTAGGGATCCGAGGCGCCCGCGTTGAGGCTGGTGAAGAAGGTGTCGAGGCGGGCGGTGACGGCGGCGTCGCCGCCCATGGCCGCGAACAGTCCCGGCAGGTCCTGCGGCACCATCCAGGTGTACTGGGCCCCGTTGCCCTCCACGTACTCCGTCTTCTGGGCCGGGGTGAAGGCCGGCCAGGAGCCGTCGGCGGCGCGGGGCTGGAGGTATCCGGTGGCGGGGTTGAAGAGGTTGCGCCAGTTCCCGGAGGCACGCAGCAGGGTGTTGTACGCGGTCATGTCGCCCAGCCGGTAGGCGAGTTGGGCCAGCGCGTAGTCGGCGACGGCGTATTCGAGGGTGGTGGAGACCGAGCCCCACACCCCCTTGGTGCCGACGGGAACGTAGCCGAGGGTGTCGTACTGCGTGTGCCCCGGACGCTGCCGGTCGTCCTGGCGGTCCGCGAGAGCCGTGCGCAGCAGGGTGGTCGCGTCGAAGTCGGTGCCGCCGAAGGCGTGGATGGCGGACGCGATGGCGGGCAGCGGGTCACCGACCATGACACCGCTGCCGCCGTTCGCGAGGGTCCAGCGGTCGAAGTAGCCGGCCTGCAGGCCCTGGTCGAGGACGGACTGCGCGATGTCGGACGCCTCGTGCGGGGCGAGCAGCGCCAGCAGCTGGACCTGGCAGCGGTAGACGTCCCAGCCGGAGAAGTTCGCGTACTGCGCATGCCCGGTGCGGGTGCGGTGGACGAGGCCGTCCATGCCGGTGTAGCGGCCGTCGGTGTCGCTGAAGACGCTGGGGTGAAGGAGGGCGTGGTAGAGCGCGGTGTAGAAGACCCGGCGCTGGGCGTCCGTGCCGCCGCCGACCGTGACGCGGTTCAGCCACTGGTTCCAGTCGGCGCGCACGGCCTCCCGGACGGTGTCGTACGACCGCCCCGCCTGCTCGGTGAGCGCGTTGCGGCGGGCGCCCTCGACGTCGACGAAGGAGACGCCGACGCGGGCGGTCACGGTGCGCACGCCGGGGGCGAAGGTGACCATGGCCGCGCCGGGTTTGCCGTCGGGGTGGGTGGCCTGGGCGAAGGGCTGGTCGAAGGTGGCGTGGAAGTAGAGCCGGTAGCGGTTCTTGGCCTTGCAGAAGGCCCCGCTGTCGCTGTAGCCGGACAGGGTGTCGGTCCCGATGTCGACCGATCCGGTGGCCGCGGTGAACGCCGTGGCCGCGTCGATGCTCACCGCGGCGGGGCGGGTGTCGGCCGCCGGATAGGTGAAGCGGGCGATCCCCGAGCGCTGGGTGGTGGTCAGGTCGGTGCCGATGCCGTTGTCGAAGGTGAGGTGGTAACTGCCGGGCGCCGCCTGCTCGTTGGCGTGCGAGAACGTGGCGTAGGCCGGGGGCACGGCCTCCTGGGTGGGCATGAAGGGCACGTTTCCGTAGGCGGCGCAGCCGGCTCCGGAGATGTGCGCGAGGCTGAAGCCGCGGATGCGGTTGTCGCCGTAGGAGTAGCCGCCGTGCTGATACGTCACGGTGTCCGGGCTCCACTGCATCCCGCCGAGCGGTGCCGAGGCCCCCGGGAAGGTGTTGCCCGCGCCGCCGCCGTGTCCGAAGTCGGGGCCACCGGGCGCGGTGCCGACGAACGGGTTGACGTACCGCGCGAGATCGTCGACGGTCCGGGGCCGGGTCTTGCCGTCCGCCCGGACCGGAGCGGCGGCGGCCGTTCCGGACGCCACGAGCACCGAGGCCGCAAGTACGGCCCGCAGCAGGGGAAGTCGCACCACGTTTCTCCAGCCAGACAGGGGAACCCGCCGCCGCGCGGCGCCGGACGGCGAGTGTCCCCAACCCGATCTTCACAACGGCGCCGCCACACCGTCTGCGGCGAGGGAGCCAGCCGGTCGGGTCAGCAGGTCGTGTCCCGGTGGCCGTCGAGATAGGTGGTCCGTTCCAGCGCAGTGAGGTCTCGGCGTACGGCGGAGCAGATCTTGTCGACGGCCTGTCGCGGGTCGGGCAGGGTCAGGTTCCCCAGGCGGGCGGTTGCGTCCACGCTTCCGGCGCGGAGCGCGCGGTCGTCGAGACTGAAAGCCACGGACCGCTCGGAACCGACGTGGCCGGTCCAATCTGCAGGCGATGCCCCCGTTCCGGAGACGGACTGCGTGGCGATGTCCGCAGACCCCCCGGCGGCCCGGCGCGGCACCCAGATCCGGGTGGGCCGGGCCGAACAGAGCGCGGCCGGACGCGATCAGCCGTCGCTCGCCGGTACTCCCGGCCTCAGGAGCCCGGCACCGTCGTCAGTCCGGCCGCCGAGCGCGGTCGAGGACGTCGCGCAGTTGGACGCGACCGGTGATGCCGAGCTTGGGGAAGATCTTGTGCAGGTGGAAGCCGACGGTGCGGTGGGAGAGGTAGAGCCGACTGCCGATGTCCCGGTTCGTCAGGCCTTCCGCTGCCAGTTCGGCGATCTGCAACTCCTGCGGCGTCAGGTCGGCGAGGATGTCGCGAACGGCGGGAGGTGCCACGGCCACGCCCGTCGCGCGGAGTTCCGCGGCGGTGCGCTCGGCCCAGGGGCGTGCGTCCAGTCGTTCGAAGATGTCGAGGGCGGTGCCGAGGAGGGGGCGTGCTTCGGCGGTGCGTCGGCGGCGGCGGAGCCACTCGGCGAAGTCGAGGTGGGCGAGAGCGTGTTCGAAGGGCCAGCGGGCGCCGGCCGGGTCGCCGATCGCCGCACGGAAACAGGGCTCCGCGTCGTCGGGATCGCTCAACAGTGCCGAGGCACGGAGCACGATCGCGGCCAGACGGGCGGAGCGATACTGCTCCAGGGTCTGCTCGGCGGCGTGGAGCACGGCGCGGGCGTCGTCCGTCTGTCCGGCCCGGACGGCTGCGGCGGCGAGATCGGCCACGCAGTAGAGGGACGCGTGGTAGTGGACGGGGACCGGGCGGGCGTCCTGGGTGAAGGCGCGGCGGAGTTGGCCGTACGCCGTCTCGTGGTCGCCCGCGGCCAGGGCGGCCAGGGCGAGCGCGTGCCGGTGACGCACGTACAGGCTGCGGGACTTCCCCAGGTCCCGGCCGCGGACGGCGTCGTCCACCTGTGCCCGCGCGCCCGCGTGGTCCCCGCGAGCGGCGCGCAGGGTGGCCTGGAGGAGGGGCGATCCCACGATGACGTTGTCCGCGCCCGCCTCCGTCGCCATCCAGAGAGCCTCTTCGGCGGCGGCCTGTGCCGCGCTCCAGGCTCCGCTCTCGAAGTGCGCCAGGGCCAGGGCCTGCGCGACGGTGCAGTTGGCGCCGGCCGTGGCGGTCCGGCGCAGCTGGTCCATGGCCTGGCCGAGCAGGCGTACGGCCACGTCGGTCTCGTCCAGGATCCAGGCCGCACCGCCGAGTGAGACCAGCCCGGTCAGGGAGCCGGCCGGCAGGGTGTCCACGGCGTGGTGCAGGTTCTTCAGGGTCTGCTGCCGGTCCGTGAACGGCCGGCCGGCCGCCTGCGGCCAGACGCGGTCGGTCTCGTCCGGCTGCCGGGCGATGAGGCCGTCGATCCGCTGGATGTCGTGCCGGTAGCGGGGGTCACCCGAGTTGTACGCCGGGGTCGCCGCGGTGCCCAGGGCGTTCAGGGCGAGGGCCGGGGCATGGGCGGCCATGGATTCGGCGACGGGGAGCAGGAAGGCCAGCGAGTCGTCGTGCCGCAGGGTGACAGCCAGGGACCAGCCGGCCCGCAGGGAGGCTTCGGCGAGAAGCCGGGGGTCGTCCGTGAGGCCGTCGACGCGGCCCGCGATCTCCCCCACCCACTGCGGGTGCCCCGCGTACATGGCGGACGTGGCCGCGGCGAGCAATCGACGGGCGCGCTCCCGCGGATCGGGGGTGAGGTCGGCGGCGCGTTCGAGAGCGGCCGCCGCGGCGGCGTGGCCACCCCGGTGCTGGAGGCGTTCCGCGCCCTCGGCCAGGGCGCGGGCGACGTCTTCGTCCGGGCCGAGCGCGGCGGCGGCGAGGTGCCAGGCACGGCGGTCGGGTTCGTGCGCGAGGGCGGCTGCGAGGGTGAGGTGGGCGTCGCGGCGTTCGGCGAAGGAGGCTGCCTGATACACGGCGGAGCGGACCAAGGGGTGGCGGAGCGTTGCCCGGCCGCCGCCGTCGACGCGCACCAGCCCGGCCTGCTCGGCGGGTTCCCAGACTTCGGGTCCGCCCGCCTCCGGGACGTCCGAGAGCTGTGCGGTGCCCGCGGCCGCCACCAGGAGCAGGGCTCGTCGGGTCGCGGGAGGCAGCGTGGGCAGGTCGGCGGCGAACAGGTGCTCAAGGCGGGCCGTGAGCGGCAGCGAACCGAACGGGCCGAGGTCGCTGCCGCCCGGATGCCTGGCGAAGGCCCGGGCGAGTTCGATGAGGGCGAGCGGATTCCCGGCCGCCTGGTCGAGGATCTGTGCCCGGACCCGGCCCCGCGGCGGCTGCGGCTGCCGGTCCAGCAGGAGCCCGGCCGCCGCCCGGTCCAGCGGACCGGCCGTCAGATGCGGGAAGTCACGGTCGAAGCGCACCGGCACCGCTTCGTCGCGTGCCGCGAGCAGGAGGACAGTGGGTTCCCCGTCCAGCCGCCGGGCGACGAAGGCGAGCACGTCCAGCGAGCCGACGTCCAGCCACTGAGCGTCGTCGACGGCTATGAACAGCGGACGCTCCGCCGCCGTGTCCGAGAGCAGTGTCAGCACCCCGGTTCTGATCAACAGCGGTTCGGGGGCCGGTGAGCCGTCGGCCTGCTCCATGCCGAACGCGTGGCGCAGGGCGTCGCGCTGACGCGCCGGCAGCCGGTCGACGCCGCCGAGCACGGGACGCAGCAGCTGATGCACCCCGGCGAAGCCGAGGTCCTGCTCGCCCTCGCAGCCCCGTACCCTCAGCACGCGTCGGCCTCGGTCCGCGGCCTGCGTGGCGGCCCGGTCGACCAGGGTGCTCTTTCCCGCCCCCGGCTCACCGGTCAGCACCAGCACCTTGGGGCCGTCGCCGTCCACAGCGTCGACCAGCCGCGTGATCCGTGACATCTCACGATCCCTGCCGAGGATCGCCGGCCCGTGTTCCTGCTCGGTACCGAAGTCACCGACGTCCATGAAGTTCCGCTCTCCCCACCGCTCACGTCCCATCCTGCCAGGCCACGGCGCATGACTGGTCACATGACAGAAGCGGTGCCCGTCGCACCCCTGACAGCATCCGTCTCCGGGCGGAGCACAGTGATCGGGAGTACAGCGGTGGGTGGGGAAGCGGACGTCGACGGGATCCTGCGGGACGTGGACGGCCCGCGGTCCCTGCTGGTGCTGGGGGACACCGGCACCGGCAAGACCCGGCTGCTCCGGATCGCCGGCAAGCAGGCCCGGGAGCGCGGTGCCCGTGTCCTGTCGGCGCGTGCCTGCCCGTCGGAGGTGCGGCAGCCGTACGCCTGTCTGCACCAGCTTCTCCTGCCCGTGCGGGACGAGCTCGACGTCCTGCCCGCTCCGCAACAGCGGGCGCTGCGCGCCCTCTTCGCACCGACGGCGGACGACGTGCCGCCGGAGGGAACGGTCCTGTCCATCGCGGTCCTGACCTTGTTGGCCCAGCTCGCGCGGACCGGTCCGGTCCTGCTGACCGTCGACGACCTTCAGGACTGCGACCGCGCCTCCCTGGCCGTGCTGTCCTTCGTGGCACGACGACTCACCGATCCGTCCGTCTCCGTGCTGTTCTCGGCACACGGCGAGGCTCCCCCTCCAGGCGTCCCCTCGGACCTCGCCGTACTGTCGCTCGGTCCGCTACCCCCACGGGCGGCGGCCCGGCTGCTGGACGCGCAGCCCGGTGCGCCCACCGGGCGCGCCAGGCTGGAGCTGCTCCGGCAGGCGGAGGGCAATCCGCTGGCGATCATCGAGCTCTGCCGTGCCGGGAAACGGTCCCGGGGCATCCCGCAGATGTTCGCGGCGCGGCTGGACGCACTGCCGGAAGAAACACGCCATGCCCTGCTGTACGCGGCGGCCGCCCTTCCGCAGGAGCAACTCGGCACCGTCATGGCCGCGTTGGGCTCCGACGACCTGAGGGTGTGGGCTTCGGCGGAGGCGGCCGGACTGATCACGATCGCCGAGGGAAGACTGGCCTTCTGCAACCCGCTGACGCGTACGGTGGCCTACCACCGGCAGCCCGCGCAACTGCGCCGAAGGGCGCACCTGGATCTGGCCGCCGTGTCCGCCCACGGCCCCTCGCACCTGGCGACGGCCACCGTCGGTCCGGACGAGTCCGTGGCCGCGGCCCTGGAAGGCGCTTCCGTCCGGGGTGACCGCTTCGCCGCGGCCCGCGCACTGGAGCAGGCCGCGCTCCTCAGTCCCCTCGACCACGACCGCGACCGCCGTATCGCCGCGGCGCTCACCGCCGCGAGCGACGTCGGAGACCCGGCGTGGGTGCGCGAGCTGTACACGGCACAGGGCCGGGTGAACCGGGACCCGGAGCTGATGAGTGCCGCGGCCTGCGCCATGGGTGGGGCACTGTCGTTGCAGACGTTTCAGCGAGAGGCGTTCGACCTCCTGCTGGAGGTGGCGCGGCGGACGCCGGGGAGCGACAGCACGACGGCCTTCGCCCTGGCGGCCGTCGCGACGGGCATCGCCCGCCAGTCCGGACTCCCGGAACACCGGCGGCAGTTGGGGTTCTTCCTCGGCCGGGTGTCCAAGGACGGCGGGCAGCACACCGACGTCCTCGCCTCCCTGAAGACCCTCGCCTCGACCACGACCGGTCCGAGCCGGCCTGCCCGACTGCTCACGACCGCCTCGCTCGCCCACCTCACCGACGAGTCGGACCTGTGCGCGGAGCAGTTCCGGCAGGCGGGCGAGCGCTTGCGCGCACAAGGTGCCCTGGGCCCGCTCGCCTGGACCCTCGCGGCCCAGGTGGAGACGCTCCTGGGTCTCGGACGCTGGGCCGAGGCCGAGTCCCTGATCGAGGAAGGGCTCTCGTACGCAGCCGTCCACCGGTGGACCCGCGTCGAGATGGACCTCGAAGCCCTGGCTACGACCCTGCACGCGCTGCGCGGGGAGAGCGTGCCGGGCACCCGGTTCACCGGCCCGAACTGGCGCTCCGTAAGCCTCCACGAGAACCGCGCCACGCATGCCCGGATGCTGCGGGCCTGCGGTCTGACGGCCATGGTCCTCGGCGACGGCGACAGCGCCTTCCGGCATCTGCGGACACTGTTCACCGACGACGGCGATCCGCTCGACCCCTTCCTCTCGCCCCGCTGCGTCGCCGAACTGGCTGTCGCCGCCCGTCGCACGGGCCGGCGCCGGGAAGCGGCGCACGTCCTGGCGCGGGTCCGGCGCAGCCAGGGTGCCCGGCCGACGACCCGGATGACTCTGCTCATGCACCATGCGGCGGCGCTGGTCGACGAGGACGCGGACCCCGAGCACCACTTCCAGCTTGCCGTGGTCAATCCGGAGGCGGCCCGCTGGCCCCTGGAACGGGCCCGGGCCCGCCTGGACTACGCGATCTGGCTGCGCCGACGCAGGAGGCCGCTGGAAGCCCGCGCCCAGCTGACCGTCGTACTGGAAGCGGCCACCCGGCTCGGCGCCCGGCACCTCGCCGAGTCGGCCCGCGGCGAGCTGCGCGCGAGCGGGGTGGCCGAAGCTCCCGCATCGACGGACCCACTGGTCGAACTGACCGCTCAGCAACGGCAGATCGTACGACTGGCCGCGGACGGCCTGTCCAACCGCGAGATCGGTGAGCAGCTGTTCCTCTCGCCGCGTACCGTGGGGTCGCACCTCTACAACGTCTATCCCAAACTCGGCGTCAGCAGCCGCCACCAACTGCGCGATCTCCTCGTGTGCGAGAAGTGACCGGGCGAGAGGCGGTCATCGCATGGAACCGGACGGACGGCACCCCTCCCCCCCGACGCTCGATCCGCTGGTGCAGCGCCTGGTCGAGGCGTCCTCGGCGCCACCCTTTCTGCACGAGCTGCCGCCGGCCGCCGGCCGACAGGCCCTGACGGAGTCCCAGGTCCATCGGGTCGAGGACTTCGCCGTGAACGCCTCCTTCCACGTGGCGCCCGTGGGACCGTCCGGGCTGCTGGGCTTCTGGATCTTCCGACCCCCCGGAGTCCGGGGGCCGCTTCCCGTCCTGCTCTACCTCCACGGCGGCCGGTGGACGCTGGGAGACGCGCAGACCCACGCCCGGCTCATCAGCGACTTCGTGCTCGGCGCGGGAGTGGCCGCCGTGGTACCCGAGTACAGCCGCGCCCCCGAGGCCCGCTACCCCGTGGCCGTCGAGGAGTGCTACGCCCTCATGGTCTGGGCCGCCCGCCACGCGGCCGAACTGGAGCTGGACACCGGTCGGCTGGCGGTGGCCGGGGACTGCGCGGGCGCCACACTGGCCATCGCGCTCACCCTGCTGGTGAAGTCGCGCGGCGGCCCGAGGATCAGT
Organism: Streptomyces sp. NPDC001100; assembly: GCF_053598575.1. Classification (NCBI taxonomy): domain Bacteria; kingdom Bacillati; phylum Actinomycetota; class Actinomycetes; order Kitasatosporales; family Streptomycetaceae; genus Streptomyces; species Streptomyces sp. NPDC001100. The sequence goes on along the minus strand of NZ_JBSFKO010000052.1, from coordinate 2,749 downwards.
GCTCAGCTGCTGTACTACCCGATCACCGACGCAGACTGCGCCAGCGCCTCGCAGCGGCAGTTCGCCGAGGGCTACCTGCTCACCCGGGAGGCCCTGCGCGGGTACTGGCGGCAGTACAGCGACGATCCCGGGGACCTGGCCGAGCCGACCGCGTCCCCGTCGCGCGCCGGCCCGGCGGAGCTGGCGGGGTTGCCGCCGGCCCTGCTGATCACGGCGGAGGCCGATGTGACGCGGGACGAGGGTGAGCAGTACGCGGACCGGCTGCGCCTGGCCGGGGTCGAGGTGACCTCGACCCGGTTCCTGGGCACGGTCCACGACTTCGTCTCGCTGGCCGCACTGCGTGACAGTCCGCCGACGCGGGCAGCCGTACGGCAGGGCGTCGCCTTTCTGCGCGAACTGCTGCGTGGCGAGGACCAGTCGACCGACTGATGCGTCCGCCCCCGGCCGAAGGCAGGCTGACGGGTATGTCAGCCTTCTACGATTCCTTCACAGGGAACGACCCCACGACGAGGCGACGCAGCCAGGTGCTCTCCACGAGTTCCGTACCGGCCGGCGAAAGTCTGGAGTTCTGGCATGACGCCGTGCTCGCCACGTTGGTGGGGATGGACATCGCCACGGAGAGCGGGACGTACGACGCCACGATGCGTACGGACCGACTGGGCGAACTCCAGATCACCACGGTCGACTGCGATCCGGGAGAGGTCCACCGGGCCCCGCACTTCGTGGCCCGCGGCGACGGCGGTCAGGTGCTCGTCGCTGTACAGAGCAGCGGCACCGCTCAGGTCGAACAGGACGGCCGTTACACGGAACTCCGTCCCGGTGACCTCGCGTTCTTCGAGACCGTCCGCCCGTTCCGCACGCGGTTTCCGCAGCGGTTCCAGCTGAAGATCTTCGCCGTGCCGCGGTGTCTCCTCGGCCAGCCGGAGGCGGCCCTGGGACGGATCACGGCGCGGGCCCTGCGTCCGGTGGGCGGCCTCACCGCCCTGCTCTCGCCGTTCATGTCGCGTCTCGCGGACACCTCCGAGTCCTACTCCGGGCCGGTCGCCGAGCGGCTGGCCGAGAGCGCCGTGGGCCTGCTGGCCGCAACAGCGGCGCAGCAACTGGGCGAGGAGCCGGCCGATCTGCCCGGCGCCGACCAGGTGCTGCTGCTGCGCATCCAGAGGTTCATCCGCTGGCACCTGGCGGAGCCGGGCCTCACACCCGCGGTCATCGCCCGGGCCCATGGCATCTCGGCGCGGTATCTGCACCGGCTGTTCGAGCGGGAGGGCACGACCGTCGGCCGCTGGATTCGTGGGCTCCGGCTCCAGGAGTGCCGCAGGGAACTGACCGGCGCCGCGAGCATGGGCAGCGTCGCCCGGCGCTGGGGGTTCAGCGGCACTGCTCACCTCGGACGGGCCTTCCGCCGGGAGTACGGCGTCTCCCCGACCGACTGGCTGCGGGACGAGCGGGCCCGGCGCTTCGCGGAGGAGGACTGGTGCCGGGCCACCTGACCGCCGTGGACGGGTTGTCGTCGTGCAGGCAGGCGCTGTCGACGGCCTACGGCGATGTCGACCTCGTCGCTCGTTCGGACCCGGAGTCCTGGCGGGGCTCCCTCCAGGTGCTGCGACTGGGCACGCTCCAGGTCGCGACCGAGGAGTCCGACGCCGTGCGGGTCGTCCGGACTCCGCGGGACGCGACCGCCGACGGCCACGACCACGTGTTCGCCCGCCTGCAACTCGACGGCCGGGCCCGGCTGTTCCAGGACGGCCGCTCGGCGGACCTGTACCCCGGAGTCCTGGCCTTCTACGACGCGAGCCGGCCGTTCAGTCTCGTCCTGCCGCAACACCAGCGTGCGCGGGTCCTGATGGTTCCGCGCCCGTTGCTGAGGCTGGGTGAGACGGAGATACGCCGGGTCACGGCGAGGGTCATCGGCGACGCGCCCGAGGGACCGGCCGCGTTCCTGCTCCCGCTTCTGTCAGGTCTGGCGCAGGAGATCGGCGCGGACGCACCGACCGCCCGCGAGGAGCTCGCCCGCGCCGTCGCGGACCTTCTCGCCACTTTGGCCGCGGATCGACTGGCCACCACGGAACCGGCCAGTACGCAGGAGGCCACACTGTTCGACCGCGTCAAGGCCACCATCGAGACCCGCCTCGGTGAACCCGAACTCTCCCCCCAAGCACTCGCCGACGCACATGGTGTCTCCCTGCGCTATCTGCACAAGCTCTTCCACGAGCACGACACCACGGTCGGCGGCTGGATACGCCGGTGTCGCCTTGAGTCGTGCAGAGCCGAACTCGCCCGTCCCACGGCGGCCGACCGGACCATCGCCGCCGTGGCCGCCCGGTGGGGGTTCGTCAGCGCCACCCACTTCAGCCATGCCTTCCGCAAGGCGTACGGCATGACCCCGGCGCAGTACCGCGGGCAGCGGCCGAGCGGCTGACGCGGTTTCGACAGCCTCCCGCGGAGAACCGCCGTGAATTCCGCGGCAGTTCGCGTCCGACAGCGCACGGCGTCCCCGCACGTGCAGTGCCAGGTCGGTTCCTGTGCACTTCCGGACCTGCACCGGTGCGCTGACGCGCAATGTCCGCCGATCCCGCGGTTCTAACGTCCTGACCGAGGTCCCCACAGATCTCATCCGAAACTGAGGAGAAGCACATGTCCGACACCGTCGAGCCGGTTCAGCCGGTGCTGGAGCCGGCGGCAGCCGCCTTCGCGGAGGCGACCGCGAACCCGCCCTATCTCTTCGACCTGACGCCCGCCGAGGGCCGCA
>NZ_JBSFKO010000051.1:54753-67313 GCF_053598575.1 Streptomyces sp. NPDC001100 | reverse complement strand
CCCCCGGTCACGTGCAGTACACCCGCAACATGGTGACGGGTGCCTCCACCGCCGAACTGACGGTGATCCTGATCGACGCACGCAACGGAGTCGTGGAACAGACGCTGCGGCATGCCGCCGTGGCCGCGCTGTTGCGGGTGCCGCACGTGGTGCTGGCGGTCAACAAGATGGACCTGGTCGGGTACGAGCAGGCGTTGTTCGAGCGGATCGTCGAGGAATTCGCGGGCCACGCGGCCGAGTTGGGGCTGCCGTCCTTCACGCCGATCCCGGTCTCGGCGCTGGTCGGCGACAACGTGGTGGACCGTTCGGCGCACATGGACTGGTACGAGGGTCCGGCCCTGCTGGAGTTCCTGGAGAACGTTCCGGTGGGCGCCGACCCGTCAGACGCGCCGGCCCGATTTCCCGTGCAGTACGTCATCCGGGACGGCGAAGTCCGTTGGTACGCGGGGCAGTTGGTGTCCGGTTCGCTGCGGGTCGGGGACCGGGTGACGGTGCATCCCTCCGGTGAGACCTCCGAGATCACCGGGATCTCCGTGCTCGGCGCCGAGGCGGAGGCTGCGTACGCGCCCCAGTCGGTGAGCCTGCGTCTCGCCGACCAACGGGACGTGTCGCGGGGCGACATGATCACCGCCGGGGCCGACGCGCCCGTGCTCACCCAGGACGTCCGGGCCGCCGTATGCCATCTGGCCGACCGGCCGCTGCGGGTCGGGGACCGGGTGCTGCTGCGGCACACGACGCGGACGGTGAAGGCCGTCGTACGCGATCTGGGCGGTGCCGCCGAGCTGACCGCGAACGACCTGGGCCGGATCACCCTGCGCACCGCCGAGCCGCTCGCCCTCGACGACTACGCGGTCTCCCGTCGCACGGGCGCGTTCCTGGTGATCGACCCGGCGGACGGCGCCACGCTCACCGCGGGGATGGCCGACCTGACCTGATCCCCGCCTCCCCCGCAACGCCCTCGGGCTCCCGTTCGAAACGGGGGCCCGAGGGCGTTGCCGTGCCCTGCCGAAATGACCTGTCGCCGTCGCAGCCGTCACGAGATGTCAATAGCGCAGTAACAAGGGGAGCTGTCGTGCGAGGGAGGGCGTTGTTCCGGGTATGCCGCTCGGTACCGGGACGAAGGTCCCGTACGGTGCCCGCCGAGAGACCCTGACAAAGGGCGCCGTACCATTCATATAGTTGAAAGCAGGACAGCCTGCTCCATGAACGGACCCGCCTTGCAAGAACGCCCCTCCGCCTCCGCCTCCTGGCGCATCGCACTGCCGCACACCGCCGCGGCCGTGCCGGTGGCCCGCGCACTGGTCCGTACGGCTCTCTCCGAGGTGAAGCACACGGCCGACAGTGACACCGCGGAGCTGCTGACGGCGGAGCTGGTCGCGAACGCGGTGGAGCACACCGCCGGTGACGCTCCCATAGAGCTCGTGGTCGAGCTGCTGCCCTCCGGCTGCCGGGTCGAGGTGCACGACGCCGACCCGGAGCCGCCCGTGAGTCTGACCAAGCCCGCCGACGAGGAGCCCGACCCCTGGCAGGAGCACGGCCGCGGCCTGCTGCTGATCCGCGCGCTCAGCTCGTCGTGCGGCCACCGTCCCACCGAGTCGGGCAAGGCGGTGTGGTTCCGGCTGCCCGTCGTACCGGCACAGTGGCGTCCGGCGGGATAGCCGCTCAGGCCCCGGTCAGGCCAGCGTCGCCACGAGAATGGCCTTGATCGTGTGCAGTCGGTTCTCGGCCTGGTCGAAGACGACCGAGTGGGCCGACTCGAAGACCTCGTCGGTGACCTCCAGCGAGTCGAGGCCGTGGGTCTCGTATATCTCGCGGCCGACCTTGGTGCCGAGGTCGTGGAAGGCCGGCAGGCAGTGCAGGAACTTGACGTCCGGGTTGCCGGTGGCCCGCAGGACGTCCATGGTCACGGCGTACGGCGCGAGGGCCGCGATCCGCTCGTCCCAGACCTGCTTGGGCTCGCCCATGGAGACCCACACGTCGGTGACCACGAAGTCGGCGCCCGCGACCCCGTCCTCGATCCCCTCGGTGAGCGTGATGCGCGCGCCGCTCCGCTCGGCGAGCGCGCGGGCGGCGGTGACGATCTCCTCGGCGGGCCAGTACGACTTCGGGGCGACGATCCGTACGTCCATGCCGAGCAGCGCGCCGGTGACCAGGTAGGAGTTGCCCATGTTGAAGCGGGCGTCGCCGAGATAGGCGAAGGCGATCTCCTTGAGCGGCCTGTCGCTGTGCTCGGTCATGGTGAGCACGTCGGCGAGCATCTGGGTGGGGTGCCAGTCGTCGGTGAGCCCGTTGTAGACCGGGACGCCCGCGTACGCGCCCAGTTCTTCCACGGCGGCCTGGCTGTCCCCCCGGTACTCGATACCGTCGAACATACGACCGAGCACGCGCGCGGTGTCCTTCACGGACTCCTTGTGCCCTATCTGCGAGCCCGACGGGTCGAGGTAGGTGGTCGAGGCCCCCTGGTCGGCCGCGGCGACCTCGAACGCACAGCGGGTGCGCGTCGAGGTCTTCTCGAAGATCAGCGCGATGTTCTTCCCCGACAGGTACCGCGTCTCGCCCCCGGCCCTCTTGGCGGCCTTCAGCTCGGCGGCCAGCTCGATCAGGCCGCGGAACTCCTCCTCGGAGAAGTCCAGCTCCTTGAGGAAGTGGCGGCCGGCGAGGGCGGTCGGGACTGTCGCCATGGGGGCGCTCCATCGGTACGGGTACAGGGGTACACAAGAACAAGGACGATTGGAATTCTATACGATACCTCGAATTTCTATACGGCCTCCCGCTCGACTGGGCAGCTCATGCAGCGCGGTCCGCCCCGGCCCCGCCCCAGTTCGCTGCCCGGGATCTCGATCACCTCGATGCCCTGCTTGCGCAGAAACGTGTTGGTGGTGGCGTTGCGCTCGTAGGCGACGACGACGCCGGGCTCGACGGCGAGGACGTTGCAGCCGTCGTCCCACTGCTCGCGCGCGGCGGCGTGCACGTCCTGGGTGGCGGTCAGGACCCGGATCCCGTCCAGCCCGAGGGCGGCGGCGATCGCGCGGTGCATGTGCTCCGGCGGATGGTCGGTGACCTTCAACTCCTTGTCCCCGACGCCCGGTTCGATGGTGTACGACCGCAGCATGCCGAGTCCGGCGTACTGGGTGAAGGTGTCGCCGTCGACCATCGTCATCACCGTGTCGAGGTGCATGAAGGCGCGCTGCTTGGGGATGTCGAGAGCCACGATCGTGCGCGCGGAGCCCTCGGCGAACAGCTTGTGCGCGAGCATCTCGACGGCCTGCGGGGTGGTCCGCTCGCTCATGCCGATGAGGACCGCGCCATTGCCGATGACGAGCACGTCCCCGCCCTCGATGGTGGACGGGTAGTCGGCCTGCCCCTCGGACCAGACGTGGAACTTCTCGGTGCGGAAGAGCGGGTGGTGCCGGTAGATCGCCTCGAAGTGGACGGTCTCGCGCTGCCGGGCCGGCCAGCGCATGGCGTTGACGGAGACGCCGTCGTAGATCCAGGCGGAGGTGTCGCGGGTGAAGAGGTGGTTGGGGAGGGGGGCCAGGAGGAAGTCGTCCAGGTCCATGACGTGGAAGCGGACGGAGGTCGGCTCCGCGTGGGCGTCGAGGAACTCGCGCTTGGTCATGCCGCCGACCAGCGCCTCGGCCAGTTCGGGCGCGGGCAGCGCCTCGAAGGCGGCGCGGAGGTGGTCGGTGGCGAGCGGCCCGTACTCCTTCTCGTCGAAGACCCGGTCCAGGACCAGTGAGCGGGCCGCCGGGATCGCCAGGGCCTCGGCGAGCAGGTCGCCGAACAGGTGGACCGCGACACCGCGGTCGCGCAGCACGTCCGCGAAGCCGTCGTGCTCGGCGCGCGCCCGGCGCACCCAGAGCACGTCGTCGAAGAGGAGGGCGTCCTTGTTGCTGGGGGTGAGCCTTTTGAGCTCAAGATCCGGCCGGTGCAGGATGACGCGGCGCAGCCGCCCGGTCTCGGAGTCGACATGGAGTGCCATGTCTCCATCCTGACCATCTCGGACCGAGTTCACCCCCTACTTGTCATACCGCCACTTGTTTTCGTCCCCTTGACGACAAGTGCGCCGAGCGATTATCGTCTTACTGACGAGATCGATGCGGGATCCCACGGGATCTCTGACCGGATCCGAGGGACTCTGATGGCCGACATCACCCGGCGCCTGGGCTGGCGCCACCTGCGCGGGGCTCCGACGGCGCACATCCGCCACCACCGCTCGGGCAAGCTCCTGCACGACGGGCCCGGACTCAGCTTCTGGTTCCGTGCGTTGACCGCCGCACTCTCCGAAGTGCCGATCGACGACCGGGAGTTGGCCATGACCTTCCACGCCCGTACGTCCGACTTCCAGGACGTGGCGGTCCAGGCGACCGTCACCTACCGGATCAGCGACCCGGCCCTCGCCTCCGCACGGCTCGACTTCTCCGTCGACCCGGACACGGGCGTATGGCGCGGCGCGCCCCTTGAACAGCTGGGCACCCTGCTGACCGAGACGGCCCAGCAGCACGCGCTGGCCGTGCTGGCCCGTACGCCGTTGGCGTCCGCGCTGGTCGACGGGGTCACGGCGGTACGGGAGCGGATCGCGGCCGGACTCGGCGCCGAACCACGGCTGCCCGCCACCGGCATCGAAGTGGTCGCCGTCCGCGTGATGGCGCTGCGGCCCGAGCCCGAGGTGGAGCGGGCGCTGCGCACCCCGGCCCGCGAGCAGATCCAGCAGGAGGCGGACAAGGCGACCTACGAACGCCGGGCGGTGGCCGTCGAGCGGGAGCGCGCGATCGCCGAGAACGAACTGGACAGCCAGATCGAACTCGCCCGCCGCGAGGAGCAGTTGGTCGACCAGCGCGGCACGAACGCCCGCCGCGAGGCCGAGGAGCATGCCGCGGCCGACGGGGTCCGCGCGGAGGCGGAGGCGACCCGGACGGTACGGCTCGCCGACGCCGAGGCGGCGCGTTCCGTACGGCTGGCCCGTGCCGAGGCCGAGGGTTCGCGCGAGGTGGGCGACGCGCGGGCGTACGCCCAGGCGGCCTGGCTGCGGGTGCACACCGATGTCGACGTCGCCACGCTGAACGCGCTCACCGGGACGCGGCTCGCGGAGAACCTGCCGAACATCGACAGCGTCACGATCTCGCCGGACGTGCTGACGGGGCTGCTCACCAGGCTCGGTGCCGGTGGCGGCGAGGCCGGCGCGTGAGTCTCGCACCTCGGGTCGTCCTCGTCCACCGGACCACGGAGTACGAGGAGTTGGTGGCCCGGCACGGGACGCACGGCCAGGCCGCGTACTTCCTGCGGTCGCGCGGCCGGGACATCGAGGAGGTCGCCGAACGGCACCGCCGGACCAGGCGGGCGCTGGCCGAGGTCTCCTCCGCGGTACCGCTGACCTGGCGTCAGACGCAGGTCGAGCGGGCCGACTTGGACCGGTTCCTGTTCGCGCCGGAGGACGTGGTGGTCGTGGTCGGGCAGGACGGGCTGGTCGCGAATGTCGCCAAGTACCTCGCCGGGCAGCCGGTGTTGGGGTTCGACGCGGATCCGGGTCGCAACCCGGGGGTCCTGGTACGGCACCGGCCGGCGGACGCCGGTGTCCTGCTGGCCTCCGCCCTCGCGGCGGGCACGGGTGTGGACGAACTCACCATGGTCGAGGCCGTCGCCGACGACACGCAGCGGCTGGTCGCGCTGAACGAGATCTATCTGGGAGCCGTCGGTCATCAGACGGCCCGATACCGCCTGGGTCTGGAGGGCGACGGGGGTGTCGTCGAGGCCCAGGCGTCCTCCGGGGTGCTCGTGGGAACGGGCACCGGGGCCACGGGGTGGCTCCGGTCGGTGTGGCAGGAGCGGGGCAGTGACCTCGCCCTGCCACACCCCTCGGAAGACCGGCTGGTGTGGTTCGTACGGGAGGCTTGGCCTTCGCCGGTGACGGGGACGTCGTTGGTGGCGGGTGAGTTGGAGGGGTCGGCGGTGCTGCAACTCACCGTGGAATCGGAGCAGTTGATTGTCTTTGGGGACGGGATGGAGGGGGATGCGGTGGAGTTGACGTGGGGGCAGGTGGTGGGGGTGGGGGTTTGTGGGGAGCGGTTGCGGTTGGTGGGGTGAAAAACATTTCCCAGCCACCCGCCCGTTCGCCGTCCCTCCAAAAGGTGAACCTCAAAGACGCCCGAGTCGGGTGGGTGGGTAGGTAGGTGGGAAACGGGGGTCTGGGGGCGGCGGAGCCCCCAGGGACGGCCGCCCCGCCCACCCGTACCGTCACAGACGCGGGTCCACCGGCTCCGACTCCAACGCCAGCACCCCGAACACCGCCTCGTGCACCCGCCACAGCGGCTCCCCCTCCGCCAACCGGTCAAGGGCCTCAAGACCCAGCGCGTACTCCCTGATCGCCAGCGAGCGCTTGTGGTTCAGGAAACGGCCGCGGAGGCGGGTGAGGTTGTCGGGGCGGGTGTACTCCGGGCCGTAGATGATGCGCAGGTATTCGCGGCCACGGCACTTGATGCCGGGCTGGACCAGTCGGCCCGACTCGCCGCGTACCACCGCGCCCACCGGCTTGACGACCATGCCCTCGCCGCCCCGGCCGGTCATCTCCAGCCACCAGTCGACACCGGCCTGTACAGACTCCGGGTCGCCCGTGTCGACGTACAGGCGCCGGGTGGTCTGCAGCAGACCCGTGCTGTCGTGCTCCACCAGCCGGTCCAGCAGGGCGAGTTGTTCGTCGTGCGGGAGTGCGGCGAGGCTGCGGCCCTGGACCGCGAGGATCTGGAACGGGGCCAGGCGGACTCCGTCGAGGCCGTCCGTGCTCCAGCAGTAGCGGCGGTACGCGTCCGTGAACGCCGAGGCGTCGGCAGCTCGTTCGCGTTGCCGGGACAGCAGGTCGGTCACGTCGACGCCACGGCCCGCCGCCCCCTCCAGTGCGGCAAGCGCACCCGGGAACACCGCACCCGCCGCCGCGCCGACCGCCGCGTACTGACCGCGCAGCAGCCCGGACGCCTTCAACGACCACGGCATCAACTCCGCGTCCAGCAGCAGCCAATCAGTGTCGAGCTCCGCCCACAGGCCCGACTCGTCCAGCGCCGTGCGCAGGCGGCCGAGGATCTCCTCCGTGACCGTCGGGTCGTCGAAGAAGGGGCGGCCCGTGCGGGTGTAGAGAGAGCCCGTCGGGCCGTCGACCCCGAACCGCTTCGCGGCCGTCTCCGCGTCCCGGCACACCAGTGCCACCGCCCGCGAGCCCATGTGCTTCTCCTCGCACACGACCCGCGCGACCCCGTCGTCCTTGTACTGCGCGAACGCCTCCGCCGGGTGCTCCAGGTAGCCGTCGACGCGCGAGGTCGCCGTCGGGGCCATCGTCGGCGGGAGGTACGGCAGCAGGCGCGGGTCGACCGCGAAGCGGCTCATGACCTCCAGGGCCGCCGCGGCGTTCTCCTCCCGGACCGACACCCGGCCCGCGTGCCGGGTCTCCACCACCCGTCGGCCGTGTACGTCCGCCAGGTCGAGCGGGCGGCCGTCGTGGCCGCCGGGTGCCTCCGAGCGCAGCGGGCGGGTCGGCTCGTACCAGACCCGCTCGGCCGGTACGTCGACCAGCTCCCGCTCCGGCCAGCGCAGCGCGGTCAGCTTGCCGCCGAAGACGGCGCCCGTGTCGAGGCAGATGGTGTTGTTGAGCCAGGTGGCCTCGGGGACGGGAGTGTGGCCGTAGACGACGGCCGCGCGGCCCCGGTAGTCCTCGGCCCACGGGTAGCGCACCGGCAGGCCGAACTCGTCGGTCTCGCCGGTCGTGTCGCCGTACAGCGCGTGCGAGCGGACGCGGCCGGAGGTGCGGCCGTGGTACTTCTCGGGCAGGCCGGCGTGGCAGACGACCAGCCGGCCGCCGTCGAGGACGTAGTGGCTGACGAGTCCGTCGATGAACTCCCGTACCTGGGAACGGAATTCGTCGGTCTCCTCCTGCATCTGCTCGATCGTCTCGGCCAGGCCGTGGGTGTGCTGGACCTTGCGGCCCTTGAGGTAGCGGCCGTACTTGTTCTCGTGGTTGCCCGGTACGCACAGCGCGTTGCCCGAGCCGACCATGGACATCACGCGGCGCAGTACGCCGGGCGAGTCGGGGCCTCGGTCGACGAGGTCGCCGACGAAGACGGCCGTGCGGCCGGCCGGGTGGACACCGTCGTCGTAGCCCAACTTGCCGAGCAGGGTCTCCAGTTCGGCGGCGCAGCCGTGGATGTCGCCGATGATGTCGAAGGGGCCGGTGAGGTGGGTCAGGTCGTTGAAGCGTTTCTCGGTGACGATCGTGGCGTTCTCGATGTCCTCGACTCCGCGCAGGATGTGCACCTTGCGGAAGCCCTCGCGCTCCAAGCCCCGCAGGGAGCGGCGGAGTTCGCGGGTGTGGCGGGTGATCACCCGGCGCGGCATGTCGGCGCGGTCGGAGCGGGAGGCGTTGCGCTCGGCGCACACCTCCTCCGGTACGTCGAGCACGATGGCGATGGGCAGGACGTCGTACTGCCGTGCCAGGTCGATGAGTTGGCGTCGGCTGTCCTGCTGCACGCTGGTCGCGTCGACGACCGTGCGGCGGCCGGCGGCGAGGCGTTTGCCCGCGATGTAGTGCAGGACGTCGAAGGCGTCCCGGGTGGCGCTCTGGTCGTTCTCGTCGTCCGAGACCAGGCCCCGGCAGAAGTCCGAGGAGATGATCTCGGTCGGCTTGAAGTGGCGATGCGCGAAGGTGGACTTGCCGGAGCCGGAGGCGCCGATCAGGACCACGAGGGAGAGGTCGGTCACGGGCAGCACCCGCCCCTTGTTCTGCGTCTCGGTCATGCCGCCTTCGCCTCCTTCGTGGTTGCCTGCTTGGCCGTGCTCATGGAAAAGATCGCCATCTGCGTGGGCGGGCCCACCTCGGGGTCGTCGGGTCCGACGGGTACGAACTCGACGTCGTAGCCGTGCCGTTGGGCCACTTTCGCCGCCCACTCCCCGAACTCCGCGCGCGTCCACTCGAAGCGGTGGTCGCCGTGCCGGACGTGTCCGGCCGGGAGGGTCTCCCAGCGGACGTTGTACTCGACGTTCGGGGTGGTGACGACGACCGTCCTGGGGCGGGCGGCGCCGAACACCGCGTACTCCAGCGCCGGCAGCCGGGGCAGGTCGAGGTGTTCGACGACCTCGCTGAGCACGGCGGCGTCGTACCCCTTGAGGCGGTTGTCGGTGTAGGCGAGCGAGCTCTGGAAGAGCTGGACGCGCGAGGACTGCCGCTCCCCCATGCGGTCGAGCTTGAGGCGGCGGCCGGCGATGGTGAGCGCGCGCATCGACACGTCGGTGCCGACGATCTCCGTGAACCGGGTGTCCTTGAGCAGCGCCTGCACCAACTGCCCCTGCCCGCACCCGAGATCGAGCACACGGCCGGCGCCGGACGCCTTGAGTGCCTCGACGATCGCGTCCCGGCGCTGCACGGCGAGCGGGGTCGGCTTCTCCTCGGTCTCCGTCTCCGGCTCGACGGCGTTGTCGATCTCCTCGACCTCGCTGTCGTCGGCCTCGGCGAGCCGTACCAGTTCCAGTCGCTCCATCGCCTCCCGGGTGAGGGACCAACGACGGGACAGGTAGCGGCTGGTGATCAGCTTCTGCTCCGGGTGCGCGGGCAGCCAGCCCTCACCGGCGCGCAGCAGTTTGTCGACCTCGTCGGACGCCACCCAGTAGTGCTTGGCGTCGTCGAGGACCGGGAGCAGGACGTACAGGTGGCGCAGCGCCTCGGCGAGGGTCAGCGTCTCCGACTCCAGTACGAGGCTCACGTACCGCGAGTCGCCCCACTCGGGGAACTCGGCGTCCAGTGCGACCGGTTGGGCGGTGACCGTCCAGCCGAGGGGCGCGAAGAGCTTCCGTACGAGGTCGGTGCCGCCCCTGGCGGGCAGCGCGGGTACCTCGATGCGCAGCGGCAGCGGCTGGGCCGCGCGCTCGGGGCGGGCGTTGCACACGCCGCGCATGGCGCTGGAGAAGACCGCGCTCAGTGCCACGGCGAGGAGTGAAGAGGCCGCGTACGGACGGTCGTTGACGTACTGCGCGAGTGCCGCGTCGGGCGCGCCGCCGCGCCCCTTGCCCTTGCCGCGCCGGACCAGCGCCACCGCGTCGACCTCCAGCAACAGCGCCGCCGTGCAGCGCTCGGCATCCGCCTCGGGGTAGAGGACGTACGCCTTGCCGTAGGACGTGGAGAACGCCTGCGCCTTCTCGGGATGCTTGTGCAGCAGGAAACCGAGGTCGGTGGCGGGGCGTTCGGGAGTGCCGGTGGTGGTGATCGTCAGGAACACGGTGGGTAGGCCTCGAAACGTCTTCTGAGCTGCGGATGTCGTGCGTGCGGTCGCCTGCCACGCAGTGAGCGCGCCCGGTCTCCGGCACGCCCGCTCAACGTACAGCGAACATCACTGACGTACTCAGGCATTTTCCTCGACCCCTCGCAGACGAAGAGGTGTCGCACATCTAGCCGTACCGACTAGTCGGTACTACGCTCCGCCGAACGGAAGGGCCCCCAGCCTCCCGCCGCTCACCCCGTCCCCAGCCGTTCCAAAGGGAGTCGTATGTCTTCCGCTTCCGCACCGCTTGACACGAGTAACCCCGATGTCGACGCGCCCCGCGCCGACTCTCGTGGCGCGCTCGCCCGGCTGTACCGCCGCGATCTGGCGGCGTATCCGGCCACCGGGCGACGCATGTCGTACCTGGCGATCGTGGTCGTCACGACCGTGGTGCTCTACTACATGCTCTACATCCAGTACGCGGTGGCGACGTCGATCATCACGCACTTCGACATGACCTACCGCTACTTCGTGTGGGTCTCGGTCATAGGCAACGCGGTCGGGGCCTTCGCCTCCCTCGTGGCCGGTCTCGCGGACCGCTGGGGGCGGGCGAACCTCGTGGTCTACGGACTGCTGGTCGCCGCGCTCCTGGTCTTCTTCGGGCTGCCCAACGCGGGTGACAAGACGACGTACTTGGTGCTGTTCGCCGTCGTGAGCTTCATCGAGGGCATCGTGCTGGTCGCGACCCCGGCGCTGATCCGGGACTTCTCCCCGCAGCTGGGCCGCGCGACCGCGATGGGCTACTGGACGATGGGCCCGGTCATCGGCAGCCTGGTCGTCACGTCGGTGACCAGCAGCACGCTCGACACCGCCAGTTGGCAGGACGAGCTGCGCTACTCCGGGGCGGCCGGGCTGGTCGTGTTCGTCGTCACCCTGTTCGCGCTGCGCGAGCTGTCGCCGGGGCTGCGCGATCAGATCATGGTGAGCCTGCGGGACCGCGCCCTCGTCGAAGCCCGCGCCAAGGGACTGGACACCGAGGCGGTACGGCGCGGCGAGTGGCGGCAGATGCTGCGCCTGGACATCCTCGGCTCCGCCTTCGCGATCGCCGTCTTCCTGCTGCTCTACTACGCCGCCGTCGGCAACTTCGTCGTCTACTTCTCGACCACCTTCGGCTACAGCGAGCAGCGCACCAACGGGCTGGCCAACTGGTACTGGGCCGCGAACGCCCTCGCGCTGATCGTGGCCGGACTGCTCTCGGACCGGCTGCTGGTGCGCAAGCCCTTCATGATCGTCGGCGGGATCGGTGCCATCGTCGCGACCGCGGTCTTCGCCTCGCTGGCCACGCATGCGACGACCGGTTACTACACCTTCGCCTGGCTGTTCGTCGCGATCGGAGTGTTCAGCGGGGTCGCCTACGCGCCGTGGATGGCGAGCTTCACCGAGACCGTGGAGAAGCGCAACCCGGCCGCGACCGCCGCCGGTCTCGCGGTCTGGGGCTGGACCGTGCGGATCGTGGTCGCCGTGTCGGCGGCGTTCATTCCGGTGCTCGTCACCTCGGTCACCCCGCTCGTCGAACACGGCGCGGAGGTGGCGGTCGCGCAGAAGCAGGCCGCCCCGGCACTGGCGATCATCGGCGCGCACCCTCAACTCTTCGCCGAACTGGGCAAGTACACGCCCACCACCACGCCCGCCGACCTCGCCGCCCGCGCGGTCAAGGAGGTCGGCCCCGCCGGCCTGACCGTCGTACAGAAGGCACAGCCGCAGCTCAAGGTGCTCAAGGAGCACGGGTCGGAGGTGCAGAAGGCCGTGAAGAACGGTCCCGGGGAGTGGCGCACCTGGTGGTGGATCTGCGTGGGCGGCCAAGTCCTCTTCCTGCCCTTCGTGTTCGTGATGGCCGGCCGCTGGAGCCCGAAGAAGGCGCGCGAGGACGCCGAGGCCCACCAGGAGGCCGTCGACCGCGAACTGGCCGCGCTCGCCACGAGCGAGGCCTGACCGGGGCCGACCGAGGCCCCGGGCCGGGCCGCCCCGTAGCCCGACCGAGACCCCGGGGCCGGGCCAACCCGAAACCCTGCCGAGACCCCGAACCAGGCCGACCCGAAGCCCGACCGAGACCTCGGGGCCGGGCCGGGCCGAAACCCGACCAAAGCCCCGAACCAGGCCGACCCGAAGCCCGACCGAAGCCCCGGGCCGGGCCGCCCCGTAGCCCGACCGAGACCCCGGGGCCGGGCCAACCCGAAACCCTGCCGAGACCCCGGGCCGGGCCGACCCGAAGCCCGACCGAGACCCCGGGGCCGGGCCAACCCGAAACCCTGCCGAGACCCCGGG
>NZ_JBSFKO010000051.1:0-54655 GCF_053598575.1 Streptomyces sp. NPDC001100 | reverse complement strand
GGCCGGGCCGACCCGAAGCCCTGCCGAGGCCGCGGCCTTCGGCCTGGGCAGAGCGGGCCGGAGCCTGGGCCGGCCGTGGCCGAAGGCTGGCGCCGCCATGACCCGGCCGAAGTCTGACCCCGCCATGGCCAGCGGCCGGCCGAAGCCCGGCCCGGCCGTGGCCGGAGGCCGGCCGGAGCCGGAGACCGCGGCCGGCCGAAGGCTGACCGAGGGCTGACGGCAGTCCGGTCGGAGCCTGGCCGCAGCCTGACGGCAGTCCGGTCGGGGCCCGGCCGCAGCCTGACAGCTGGCCGGGCGGGTATCGATCGTTGCTGCGGGGTGGGCCCAACTGCCTGGCCGTGGTGCGTCGTTGGTCAGGGTCGATCGGTGGTTGGCTACGGCCGACCGGTCGTCGCCAGGCGCTCCACCGTCGTGACCGTCTGGTCGAGGATCGTGTCGTAGAGGCGGGCGTGCGCGGCGGGAAGGCCGGCGAGGAGGGGGCGCAGCGAGTCCGTCGCGGGGTCGCGGTCGGAGTCGGGGACGTCGTCGAGCAGGGCCGTCATCTCCTCGTCGGACCTGCGGTAACCCTCGTACACGACATGGCCGAGCATCGTGGACGAGATCAGCGCCACGGCGAGGGCGAGGTCCTCGTCGGAGAGGCCGGCCGGGGTGAGGATCTCGCGCAGCCGGGTCAGGCCTGGGATCCAGGCGGGGTGCCGGGTCGTCGTCATGTACGGCATGAGCTGCGGGTAGGGGCGGAGGTTGGCCAGCCCCGCCCGCATCCAGGCGCGGAGCCGGTCCGGCCAGGGGCCGTCGGCGACGGGGGCGCGCCGCATGGCCTCCAGGACGTGGTCGGCGGCGGCCTGGAGGAGGGCGTCGCGGTCCGGGAAGTAGCGGTAGAGGGCCATGGGGGCGGCCCCGACGACGTCGGCGACCCGCTTGATGGTGAGGGAGACGGCCGGTTCGGCGAGCAGCACCTCGACCGCGCCCGCGACGATCCGCTCCCGCGACAGCCGGGGCGGGCGTCCCCTGCCCCGGCGGCCGGAACCCGTCGCCACCTGCGTCATCCGTTGCGCCTCTCCGTCCGCGACAGCCGTGCCCGGACAGGGGAAGGCTACCGCTCCGGCACTTTCCGGGCCCGGCTCCCATTATTTTGCGTATGGCGTACGAAAAACATGCCAGACTCGTTTCGTTCGGCCCCCTGTCGCACGCATCAGCCGGAGGCTTCGCCATGTCCGCGTCCGCCGTCCCCACCCCGCCTCTCGAGGGGTCCGGTCCCCCGCGCTCCGGCGCCGTCGTCTGGGTCCTGGCCCTCGGTGGGATCACCGTCTCGCTGATGCAGACGCTGATCATCCCGATCGTGCCCGAGCTGCCGAAGCTGCTGAACTCCTCGCCGTCCGACGCCACTTGGGCGATCACCGCGACCCTGCTGGCCGGTGCCGTCGCCAACCCGGTGGTGGGGCGGCTCGGGGACATGTACGGCAAGCGGCGGATGCTGCTGCTCAACCTCGTGCTGCTGATAGCGGGTTCGGTGGTCGGCGCGCTCAGCGACTCGCTCGCGCCGATGATCGTCGGCCGGGCGCTCCAGGGCTTCTCGATGGCGGTCATCCCGCTCGGCATCAGCATCATGCGTGACGAACTCCCGCCCGAGCGGCTGGGATCGGCGACCGCGCTGATGAGCGCGTCGCTGGGGGTCGGCGGTGCGCTGGGGCTGCCGACGGCCGCGTTCATCGCCGAGAAGGCGGACTGGCATGTGCTGTTCTGGACGGCGGCGGTGCTCGGTGCCGTCGTGACCGCGCTCGTCGTGGCGCTCGTACCGGAGTCGGCGGTGCGCAGCGGGGGCCGGTTCGACGTCGTGGGCGGCGTCGGGATGTCGATCGGCCTGGTGTGTCTGCTGCTCGCGGTCTCCAAGGGGGCGGACTGGGGCTGGGGCAGCGGGACGACGACCGGGCTGTTCGTCGTGGCCGTCGCCGTGCTGCTGGTGTGGGGCTGGTGGGAGTTGCGCACCGAGCGGCCGCTGGTCGATCTGCGAACCAGCGCGCGGCGCCAGGTGCTGCTGACCAACCTCGCGTCCGTGGTGTTCGGCTTCGCGATGTTCGCCATGTCGCTGGCCGTGCCGCAGCTGCTCCAACTGCCCACGCTCACCGGCTACGGCCTGGGCCAGTCCGTGCTCGCGGCGGGCCTCACGCTCGGTCCCTCCGGCCTGGTGATGATGGCCACGGCGCCGCTGTCCGCCCGGATCTCGGCGGCGGCCGGACCCCGGGTCACCCTCATGCTGGGCGCGTCCGTCGTGGCCGCCGGTTACGGCCTCGGTGTCTTCATGCTGTCCGCGGTCTGGCAGGTCGTCGTGGTGTGCTGCGTGATCTCGGCCGGGGTCGGTTTCGCCTACGGCGCGATGCCCGCGCTCATCATGGGGGCCGTGCCGCTGTCCGAGACGGCCGCCGCGAACAGCCTCAACAGCCTGATGCGCTCCATCGGCACGTCCGCCTCCAGCGCCGTCGCCGGAGTCGTACTGGCGCACATGACGACGACGTTCGGCTCGGTGAAGGTCCCCTCCCACGACGGTTTCCGCGTGATCATGGGCATCGGTTCGGCGGCGGCCCTGGCGGCCCTGGCACTGGCCGCGTTCCTTCCGGGCCGGCGGCCGGCCGTCGGTGCGGGGGTGTCGGCGACGGCCCCCGCCGAGGCGGGGGTGGGGTAGGGGTTCCGGAAAAGTGTGTCACTTTGCCCTGAAAGCGACACACTTTTCCAGAGAGGGTCCCCTGCCCCCCGGCCCTCGCGGTGCTACGACAGCTGCGACTGCACCTGGGACGAGATCAGCTCCAGGTGGTCCAGGTCGTCGAGGTCGAGGACCTGGAGGTAGATGCGCCGGGAGCCGGTCTCGCCGTAGCGGCCGATCTTGTCGACGACCTCGGACGGGGAGCCCGCCAGGCCGTTGGCCTTGAGCTCGTCGACCTCGCGGCCGATCACGGCGGCGCGGCGGGCGACCTCCTGGTCGTCCTTGCCGACGCAGACGACGAGGGCGTTGGAGTAGATCAGGTCGTCGGCCTTGCGGCCGGCGGCCTCGGCGGCGGCGCGGACCCGGCCGAACTGCCGCTCGCTGTCCTCGATCGAGGCGAACGGGATGTTGAACTCGTCGGCGTACCGAGCGGCCAGCTTCGGGGTACGGCTCGCGCCGTGGCCGCCGATCAGCACCGGGATCCTGGACTGCGCGGGCTTGGGCAGCGCGGGCGAGTCGGTCAGGTCGTAGTACGTGCCGTGGAAGTCGAAGGTGTCGCCGAGCCTGGTCTCCCAGAGGCCGGTGACGATCGCCAGCTGCTCCTCCAGGCGGGCGAACTTCTCCTTGGGGAAGGGGATGCCGTAGGCCTTGTGCTCCTGCTCGAACCAGCCCGCGCCCAGGCCCAGTTCGACCCGGCCGCCCGACATCTGGTCGACCTGTGCGACCTGGATGGCGAGGACGCCGGGGAGGCGGAAGGTGCCGGCCGTCATCAGGGTGCCCAGGCGGATGCGCCTGGTCTCGCGGGCGAGGCCGGCGAGGGTGAGCCAGGCGTCGGTGGGGCCGGGGAGGCCGTCGCCGGAGCCCATGCTCAGGAAGTGGTCGGAGCGGAAAAAGGCGTCGAAGCCGAGGTCCTCGGTGGCCTTGGCCACGGCGAGCAAGGTGTCGTAGGTGGCGCCCTGCTGGGGCTCGGTGAAGATGCGAAGATCCATGCCTCCATCCTGCACTCCGGGACGCCGGTCAACCCCACCGGTCCCTGCGGCCCCACTCCTGCCCGGTCGGGTGAAATTGCGTCAACCGTGCGCACGGGGACTGCCCGTGCCAGTGACCCGCCCCGGTGATGATCGTTGGCTCGGGCGGAACCGGACCGCCCGGATTCCCGCACCGGCAAGGCGACGTCGGGGCGTCACCCGCATCGGCCTCCGCTCTCGGAGGCCACGGGCCGAGGAGGCCGTCATGTCCGAAGAAGCCGTGCCGCAGCAGGGCGGGCCTGCGCAACCGAAGGGGTTGTTGCAGCAGATGGAGGAGCTGATGGCGTCACTGAACGCGGACCTGTCCGCCCTCGACGCGGATCTGCAGTCGGCCGGAAGCACGGGGTCGGTGTCCGCCGAGGAGGGCGGCGCGACCGCCTGACGCTTCTGCGGCGCCGGAGGCGGACGTCTCTCACCCCGCCTCCCGCTCCGGTATCTCCGCCAGCTCCGCCCGCTCCCGGTCCGCCAGTCTTCGCAGCATCTCCAGGACCCGGTCCCGCGACTCGTCCGCCGCGTCGATCGCCTCCATGCACTGCCAGTACGTGCCCTCGTCGTCCGCCGCGCAGGCGATGCCGACCAGGGCGATACCGACCTCGCCGAGCAGGCCGCCCAGGCAGAGGAGAGCGAGCCGGGCATCGCCCAACTCCGTGAGCTGCGCGGCCCGTAAGTCCTCCACCGCGAGCACCGGGGTGTCCAGGACGCCGCAGCCCCGGCCCGCCAGCTCGGTCAACCCCAGTGCCTCACCGCGCAGTTCGGGCGGGCCGAAGACCGCGAGGCGGCTGCCGATCGCCTGCGCGAGGGCCTGCGCCTGCCACACCTCCGTCATGGTCTGCGGTACGTCCCCGCTGCCGGCCAGGGCACGCCTGCTCGTCAGGATGAGCCGCATCGCGTCCATGCACTGCCCCCGTCATATCCCGACGCGCTGTTCGCACGTCCGCCCGAACTCCCTAGTCCACTACCCAGAGTGAGAGTCCCTGAGACGAAAAGCCAGAGGAAGGCGGAAATCTGTGGACAACAAATCGGTTGCGGACAGATGAATGACTCCGGAGAGTGAAAATGGACGCGCTCGCTCCCCCAACTTGTCCATTACGGCCGGGGGAACCTGTCCTCGTTCCGGTCGATCTTCGCCTCCAGCGCGGCGAGCGGGTCGATGCCGAGCACCTCGCACAGCTGCAGCAAGTAGGCGAGCACATCGGCGACTTCGTCCCGCACCCGGTGCGCGCTGTCCGGGTCGTCCATGACCCGCGCGGACTCCTCGGGGGTCAACCACTGGAAGATCTCGACCAGTTCGGAGGCCTCCACGCTGAGCGCGGCCACGAGGTTCTTGGGCGTGTGGTAGGGCTGCCAGTTCCGTGCGGCGGCGAACTCGGCCAGCCTGCGCTGCAGTTTCGCCACGTCGAGATGTTCTGTCACGGCTCCAGGTGTACCACCGTGACCCCCTCGACCCGCTCCGCCCAGGACGCGTCGCTCACCGCGCCGACCAGCCGGATGTGCCCGCGCTCGCACATCCGGGCGGCGAGCCGCAGCAGTTCGGCGCGTTGCCGTACGTCCAGCGCGCGGTCGAGGCCGTCGGCGAGGACGGTGAGGGTCTGCATCGCGGCCGGGACCTCGCCGGGCGGGTCAACCTCCAGGACGCCGGGGCCGGTGAGAAGCACCAACGCGAGGGCGGCGTAACGGAGTTCACCGTCTCCGAGCCGTCCGAAGCCGGTGCGCCCGCGGTCGCCCCGGTCGAGTACGGCCCTGACCAGGCCGTCGCGCAACGGTTCCGCGAGCACGTCCTCGACGGTTCCGGCGCATCCGGTGCGCAGCGCCGCGACGAGTTGCCCGTGCCGTCGCCCGCACTCGCTCCGGGTGCGCCACAGCACGTCGGCGAGGTTGGCGCAGTCCCGCAGCAGCCGGCCGTCGCCGATCGGCACGGGTGCGCGCATCCGCCCGGGCACCGGGTCGCAGGCGAAGACGGAGCGCAGGGCGACCACCATCTGCTCGGCGGCGGCCAGGACCTGTCGCTGTCCGTCCGTCTTTCCCGCGACCCGCAGCGGCAGCAGGGCGGTGCCGAGCCGGTCGTCGGGCAGCGGGGCGCGGGTGACCGGTGACGAACCCGCCGTGTGCCAGGCGGCCTGCACCGAGCGGCGGGCGGGATCGCGCAGGGCGGTCTCCAGGAGGACCAGCCCGCCGGACGTCAACCGCTCGCCCACGATGCGGAGTTCGGGCTCGGCCTGGACGGCGACGTCGAGCCGTACCGGGCCCTCGGGTCCGTCCGCCGTACAGCCGATGCGGAAGCCGCGCCGGCGCTGGGCGTCGGGCCGGGCCCGGTCCGGGACGCAGGCGACCGGGTCCGGGAAGACCTCCCCCACCTCGGCTCCGCCGCCGAGCCGCGCGAGCGCCTCGTACGCCCGCAGCACGCTCGTCTTGCCGCAGCCGCTGGGCCCGGCGAAGAGGGTGAGCGGCCCGAGCGGGAACCCGGCGCCCCGGTGGGTGGCGAACGCCGACAGGCGCAGCTCCGTGAGGTGCGGCCGGTCGGGGTGGGACTCAGGACTCCCGGGGCTCGCAGATGACTGCCGGGGTGAGGCGGCCTGTGGCGGCACGCGGGGTTCGCACGGCGGAGCGGACTGGGGAGACTGCGGGGACACGGCCATATCCGGACCGTAGGCCTCCGCCGTGAGGCGAACCGTTCCGTCCCGGGGACCTTCCTACGATCGAGGGACCGCCCCCACCGCTCCCGCCCCCGCGCGGCTCACACGCCCGGAACCCCCGCCCCCTCCATCAGCCCCCGCACTTCCGTCCCAGGCGGTGTGAGCAGGAACACATTCCGGTCGACGCGGGTCATCCCGCTCGACAGCCCGAAGACGACACCCGTGCTGAAGTCGAGCACCCGCTTGGCGACCTCGCTCTCCGCGCCGGTCAGGTCGAGGAGCACCGGTATGCCCGCCATCAGGGTCTCCGCGACCTCGCGGGCGTCCCCGAACACATTCACCCGCAGGACGACGAAGCGGCGCCGCGGCTCGGTCTCGGCCTCGGGTACGGCCCGGTGGCTCACGGCGGACGGCCAGGCGTCCCGGCCTCGCAGCGGCACTACCTGCGCGAGCCCCTCCCACTGTTCGTCGGTGACATCGTGGCTGTTCACCGGCATGCTCCGTCCTGGGTCGCGCTGGCAGTCTGCATCCGGCAATTGTTGCGCACTGTCACCCGTTCGGCCCAACAGCGACACACTCCGCGACAAGATCCGGCACATCTCACACCGGCCCCGAGCCGGTTGTGCAGCGGGCGTAACCCCTCATGATCGAGCCGTGTGACATCGGCGTAACGGGCAATTCGTAGCGTCTACGGCATGACGACGAGCCTCCGCACACAGCAGGTACGAACGGTCTGCTCGTACTGCGGTGTGGGCTGCGGCAT
Organism: Streptomyces sp. NPDC001100; assembly: GCF_053598575.1. Lineage (NCBI taxonomy): Bacteria > Bacillati > Actinomycetota > Actinomycetes > Kitasatosporales > Streptomycetaceae > Streptomyces > Streptomyces sp. NPDC001100. The sequence continues at coordinate 47,533 of NZ_JBSFKO010000051.1, read as the reverse complement.
GCTGCTCGACGTCGGGGCGGGTCCCGACGGCAGGCGTACGGTCCTCAGGGCGTCCGGCGACAAGGCGCACCCGGCGAACGCGGGCCGGCTCTGCACCAAGGGCGCGACCACGGCCGAGATGCTCGCCGCCCCGGGCCGGCTCACCAGCGCGCTGGTCCGGGACGACCGGGGCGCGGAGCCGGCGCCCGCGCCCGTAGCGGACGCCGTCGCCGAGACCGCGCGCCGGCTGCGGAGGATCGTCGACGAGCACGGGCCGGACGCGGTCGCCTTCTACGTCTCCGGGCAGATGAGCCTGGAGGCCCAGTACTTGGCGAACAAGCTGGCCAAGGGGTTCGTGCGCACGAACCAGATCGAGTCCAACTCCCGGCTGTGCATGGCGAGTGCGGGTGCCGGATACAAGTCGTCGCTGGGCGCGGACGGGCCGCCGGGCTCGTACGAGGACTTCGAGCGGGCGGACGTGTTCCTGGTCATCGGCTCGAACATGGCCGACTGCCATCCGATCCTCTTCCTGCGCATGATGGAACGGGTCAAGGCGGGCGCCAAGTTGATCGTCGTCGACCCGCGCCGGACCGCCACGGCGGCGAAGGCGGACCTCTTCCTGCAGATCGCTCCAGGCACCGATCTCGCCCTGCTCAACGGCCTGTTGCACCTGCTGCACGAGAACGGGCACACCGACGAGGAGTTCATCGCCGCGCACACCGAGGGCTGGGAGGCGCTGCCCGACTTCCTCGCCGACTACGCGCCGGACGCCGTCGCCGCGCTCACCGGACTCGCCGAGGACGACATCCGTACGGCGGCCCGGCTGATCGGCGAGGCGGGCGAGTGGATGAGCTGCTGGACGATGGGGCTCAACCAGTCCACGCACGGCACCTGGAACACCAACGCCCTGGTCAACCTGCATCTCGCGACGGGCGCCATCTGTCGCCCCGGCAGCGGGCCGTTCTCCCTCACCGGCCAGCCGAACGCGATGGGCGGCCGTGAAATGGGCTACATGGGACCGGGATTGCCGGGCCAGCGGTCCGTACTGGTCGACGCGGAACGGGAGTTCACCGAGGAGGTGTGGGGTCTGCCGCCCGACACCCTCCGCGCGGACGGCGTCGGCCGGGGCACGGTCGAGATGTTCCGGAAGATGGCCGACGGTGAGATCAAGGCCTGCTGGATCATCTGCACCAACCCGGTCGCCTCCGTCGCCAACCGACGCACCGTCATCGAGGGCCTGGAAGCAGCCGAGTTCGTCGTCACCCAGGACGTCTTCACCGACACCGAGACCAACGCGTACGCCGACGTCGTCCTCCCCGGCGCCCTGTGGACCGAGTCCGAGGGCGTCCTGGTCAACAGCGAACGCACCCTCACCCTCGCCCGCCCCGTCGTCGACCCGCCCGGCGAGGCCACGGCCGACTGGCGACTCATCGCGGCCGTGGCCTGCGCGATGGGCTACGAGAAGGGCTTCTCCTACGACAGCGCGGAGGAAGTCTTCGCGGAGATACGGCAGTTCTTCAACCCGGTGACCGGGTGGGACCTGCGCGGGGTGACCTACGAGCGGCTGCGGTCCACGCCGGTGCAGTGGCCCGCGGCGGAGGAGAACGGGCCGGACCGCAATCCCATCCGGTACATGGGCGGCGGTGAGCTGCGGTTCCCGACTCCCAGTGGGCGGGCTGTCTTTCACGCCCGGCCGCACATGCCGGCCGCCGAACTGCCCGACGACGACTACCCGTTCGTGCTCAACACGGGACGCCTTCAGCACCAGTGGCACACGCTCACCAAGACCGGCAAGGTCGCCAAGCTCAACAAGCTGAACCCCGGACCCTTCGTCGAGCTGCATCCGCAGGACGCGCGGGAGTTGGGGATCGCGGAGGGCGACTCGGTGGAGGTCGCGTCGCGGCGGGGGCGGGCGGTGCTGCCGGCCGTGGTGACCGACCGGGTACGGCCCGGGGGCTGTTTCGCGCCGTTCCACTGGAACGACCTCTTCGGCGAGTATCTGAGCGTCAACGCGGTGACGAGTGACGCGGTCGATCCGGTGTCGTTCCAGCCGGAGTTCAAGGTGTGCGCGGTGTCGCTGGCGAAGGTGGCGAGCGCACCACCGGCACAGCCCGAGGTGGTCCTGCCGGCCTCCGTGACCCCTTCCGCCGTCACGACGGGCGCGAATCCCTTCGGCCTCGACCCCGCCCCGCCGCCCGTGCTCACCGCGCAGGAACGCGTCTATTTGACCGGCTTCCTCGCGGGCATCGAGTCCGGCGCCCCGGGTGTGCCGACGCTTCCGCCGGACGCGCCCTTCAGCGCCGAACACGCCTTGTGGGTCAACGGTGTTCTCGCCGGGATGTATTCGAGGTCGACGACCGCTCCCCCACAGGAAGGGCGGCAACAGCCGCAGGCCGGGCGGCGGATCGTCGTACTGTGGGCCTCGCAGACCGGCAACGCGGAGGAGTTGGCGGCGGCCACCGCCGAGCGTCTCGGCTCGGCCGGGCACCGGGCGAGTCTGCTGGGCATGGACCAGGCCGACGTCGGCACGCTTCCGGCCGACGCCGACCTCCTCTTCATCACCAGCACGTTCGGCGACGGCGACGCCCCCGACAACGGCTCGGGCTTCTGGGACGCGCTGGCCGGCGAGCAGGCGCCCCGGCTGGACGGAGTGCGGTTCGCGGTACTGGCCCTGGGCGACTCGTCGTACGACGACTTCTGTGGGCACGGGCGCCGACTGGACGCGCGGCTCGACGAGTTGGGCGGGGTGCGGCTGGCCCCGCGCACGGACTGCGAGCCGGACTTCGAACCGTCGGCGGACGCGTGGCTGGGCCAGGTCATCACGGCGCTGGGCGCCGAACCCGGAGTCCCGGAAGCACCGCGCCGCGCCCCCAAGCCCGCCCCCGCGCTCGCCCGGCTCGTCGGCAACCGGCTGCTCAGCCGGCCCGGTGCGGGCAAGGAGGTGCGGCGGTTCACCTTCGACACCAGCGGGATCGACCTCACGTACGAGGCCGGTGACGCGCTCGGCGTGCGGCCGGTCAACTCGCCGGACCTGGTGGAGGAGTGGCTGACCGTCACCGGCGCCGATGCCTCAACCGTCGTAGAAGTGGCTGGTGTTGGCGAGTTCCCTTTCGCCGAAGCGCTCCACCGGCAGCTGGACATCACCCGCATCACCCCGGACCTGCTGCGCTTCGTGGCCGAACGGGCCCGGGACGACCGGGAGTTGCGCAGGCTGTTGCGGCCCGACAACAAGGACCGGCTCGCGCAGTGGAGTTGGGGGCGGCAGGCAGTGGACGTGCTCGCCGAGTACCCGGTGAAGGCGGACGCGGAGGACTGGGCCGGGGTGCTCAAGAAGCTGCAGCCGCGCCTGTACTCGATCAGCTCCAGCCCGCTCGTCGACCCGCACAGCGTCTCACTCACGGTGTCGGTGGTGCGCTACGAGAATCTCGACGGCCGCCCGCGCAGCGGGGTGTGCTCACCGTTCCTGGCCGATGCCGAGGCGGGCACGGAGGTACCGGTGTTCGTGCAGCGGTCGCCGCACTTCCGGCCGCCCACCGACGCCGGGACACCGATGGTGATGGTCGGGCCGGGTACGGGGGTCGCGCCGTTCGTCGGGTTCCTCCAGGAGCGGCGCGCGCTCGGGCACGCGGCGCCGAACTGGCTGTTCTTCGGCGAGCAGCACCGCGCGACGGACTTCTACTACGAGGAGGAACTCGCCCAGCTGCTCGACGAGGGCACGCTCGCCCGGCTCGACACGGCCTTCTCCCGGGACCAGCGGGCCAAGGTGTATGTGCAGGACCGGATGCGGGAGCACGGGCCGGAGTTGTGGCACTGGCTGCAGGAGGGCGCCCACTTCTACGTGTGCGGGGACGCCTCGCGGATGGCGAAGGACGTGGACCGGGCGCTGCGTGACATCGCGGTCGCGCACGGCGGTCTCGACGAGGCCGAGGCGGCCTCGTACGTGAAGCAACTGGCGGCGGCGAAACGGTATGTGCGCGATGTTTACTGAATGAACCGATGGCTTCGGCCAGTTGAACAATGACGTTCGCTTTTGCTGCTTTCCCGCCACAAAAGCGGACTTCTTACCGCCCTCACACCCGACTCTTCACGATGCGCGACACCCCGCTCACCGGGGCCGAATAGCCTCCTATGTCGTGCACTTGGCAGAAACACCTCAGGTGACACCCGGTCGGCGGACACAGTCGGCGGTGTCCGCCCCGGAACCTCCCGCGCAGTGGCATCGCATCCTCACCCTGCTCGCCGACATCAGTCTCTTCATCGGTGTCCGCCCGGTGTGGACGCAGGCCGCCAGCCACCGGCTCGTCGTGGCGGCGGCCGTGTCCCTCTGCTACGTCTCGATCCTGGTGTGCGGGGTGCTGGCCCTGGTGGTGCGCAGGGCGCGGTCGCTGGCCCGGATCGACCTCGCCGTCCTGGTGACGGCGGTCCTGCTGACGCTGGCCGCGTGGTCCGTGTTCCACAACGGCGGCGACGAGGCGGTCCTCACCACCCAGGCCGCCAAGGAACTGGTCGCCGGGCACCCGGTCTACGGACAGCCCTGGCCGTGGCTCTTCCACTCCGGTGGCGTCGCGCTGACCCCGACCGTGGCCGGCGGCTACGACTACACCTACGGATATCCGCCGCTGGAAACGCTGTTGACGGCTCCCCTGCTGTGGATCGGGCACGGCGGCGCCCCCGCGACGGCCGTCGCCACCGGTGCGCTCGTCGCGGGCGCGATCCTGATGTGGCGGCTGCTGCCCACCCAGTGGCGCTCGGCGGCCACCATCGCGTGCCTGGGCCTGGGCCTGCTGCCGACCTACGGCCGGCAGGGCTATCCCGCCGTCCTGGCCATGGCGTTGCTGGTGCCGGTGGTGGTCCGCTGGCCCCGGATCGGCAGGGGCGGCCGGCTCGGGCGCGCCGGGATCGCCCAGGCCGCGTGCCTGGGGGCGGCCTGCGCGGCGCAGCAACTCCCCTGGTTCCTCACGCCGTTCCTGCTCGCCGGGATCTACGCCGTGCGGCGCGGTGAACTCGGGGCCAGGCAGGCGGGGTTGGTGCTGCTGCGGATCATCGGGGTCGCGCTCACCGTATGGCTGCTGATCAACACGTACTTCATCGTGCACGAGCCGGGCACCTGGATCGCGGGCATCGCGCTGCCGCTGACCCAGGGCGCGGTGGTGCACGGCCAGGGCCTGGTGGACATCTCGCTGTACTTCACGAACGGCAGCGACCGGCTCGACTGGTACTCGCACGCGAGCATGCTGCTGGCGGCGGGGCTGCTCGCCGTGTTCGTGCTGTTCGTACGGCGGCTCGGGCCGGCCGCGACCGTCCTGCCCTGGTGCGCCTTCTATCTGGCGACCCGTTCGCAGGACGGCTACTACCTGATGATGACCCCGCTGTGGCTGGCGGCGGCGGTCACCACACCGCTCTCCGAGTTCCGGGACGCGTGGCAGCCGCGCCCCCGGGCGCTGTCCGGCCCGAACCGGCGCCGGGCCAGGGTCGCGGCGGCCGTACTGCTGCTCACGCCCGCACTGGCGAGCGCCGCCGTGGCGGCGACGGGCGCGCCGCCGATGAGCATGAAGCTCGCCGGGGTGCGGCGCGGCGCGGCACCGACCGTGGTGACCCGGCTGACCGTTCAGGTCACCAACTCGTCCGGCACAGCCCTCTCGCCGCACTACATGCTCACCACGGGTCAGGGCATGAGCAGGTTCTGGTCCCAGGTGAGCGGTCCGACGACGCTGCCCGCGCACAGCACCGAGCGCATCGAACTCCGGCCGTCCGGGGGGAAGTTCACCCTCCCCCACAAGAAGGTCCGGATCCGGGTGCGGGCGTTCACCGCGACCCCGCAGACGCTGTCCAGCTCGGACGTCCGGCTGCGGCCGACGGGTTGACGCTCCGTCAGGCGGCGGTACGCAGGAAACGCAGCGTGGTGGTCACGGTGGTCAGGCCGCGCAGCATGCCCAGCTGGTTCCAGCCCAGGCCGAACTGGTCGCGGTCCACGGTGAATTCGGCGTCCAGGGTGAGCGCCTCGGCGCTCGCGTCCTTGAGCCGGGCGGTGAAGGTCTGCGGGCGGCTGATGCCGTGGACGGTCAGCTGACCGACGACGTGCACGGTGTCACCGGTCAGCTCGGCGCTGCGCACCGCGAAGGTGATCTCCGGGAACTTCTCGACGTCGAACAGGTCGGCGGAGCGCAGATGCTTGTCGCGCTTGGCGTTCTTGGTGTCCAGGGAGGCGGCGGCCAGGGTCAGCGTGCCGATCGCGGACCCGTCGGGCCGGACCTCGCCCTGACCGGTGACGGTGCCGAAGGTGCCCTTCACATTGACCAGGCCCCACATCGTCCTGTGGCTGATGCCCACGGTGGAGGCGGCCTGGTCGAGCTGCCACACCCCGGTTTCGACGACGACGGTCATGATCTCTCCCGCTGGTTCCAGTAGTCCAAATTTGAATGAGCCTCACGCTAGCCCATTATCCAAAACTGGACAACCATCTCCTCCAAATTTGAACAGCAGGTAGACTCGGAATCATGGCCGACTCTGTTGAGCACCCTGCCGACCAGCCCGGATGCCCCTCCTCGCAGGACGGCGGACTGCTCCCGCCCGAGCTGCGGGCCTGGATGCTGCTGCTGGCGGCGACCGGTGCGGTGGAGCAGGAGCTGCGCTCGGTCGTGAAGGGGAGCCTCGACGTCTCGCACGACGAGTTCCTGGTGCTGTGCCTGCTCGCCGAGCAGCCCGAGGGGCTGCGCATGACCCGGATCGCCGAGCTGCTCGGCCGCCCGAAGACCCGGCTGACGTATCAGATCGCCTGCCTCCAGCACGCGGGCCTGGTCACCCGCAAGTCGGTCTGCGGGGACAAGCGCGGGGTCGAGGTGGCCCTCACGGAGAAGGCGCGCGAGCTGCTGAAGGAGGCGTCCGGGACGCTCTCCGAGACGGTCAAGCGGGCCCTCGGCCGGTTCGTCGGACCGGCCCAGCACGACGCCATGCGCGCCCTGTTGCCCGATCTCACCGCCAACTGACGCGGCTCAGCTGGACTCCCGCACCACCAGCCGGCACGGCACCGTGTGCAGCCCCGGCGCGAGGTCGGCGTCGATCGCCTCCAGGAGCCGCAGGGCCGCGATCCGGCCGATCTCGGCGAGGCTCATGTCGATCGTGGTGAGGGGCGGGCGGCTGGCCAGGGCCATGGTGTCCCAGTTGTCGTAGCCGACCACGGCGATGTCGGCGGGGACGCCCACCCCGCGTTCGCGCAGCGCGTCCGTCACCCCGCGCGCGATCTGGTCGTTGCCGCAGAAGAACGCGTCCGTGCCGGGCGCCGTGCGCAGCACCGCGTCGACGGCGCGGCGGCCCCAGGCCTCGCTCCACTCGCCGAAGTGGACGCGCCCGGTGGCGAGTTCGAGCCCGGCGCCCTTCAGATGGTCGCCCGCGAACCGGGCCCGGTCACGGGCGGCGGCATGGTGGGCCGGGCCGGTGACGTGCGCGATCCGGGTGCGGCCGGTGGCCAGCAGGTGCTCCACGGCGAGGCGTGCGCCGCCCTCGTCGTCGGAGACCACGGAGGTGTCGTCCGGGGCGGTGGACGGGGACAGCGCGTAGACCACCGGGACCTCGTCGACGCCGGTCAGCGGCGGGCGCGGGTCGGTGCGGCGGCCGGTGACGATGATGCCGTCGACGCGGCGGTCCATGAGGTTGCGCAGATGGTGCTGTTCACGGATCGCGTCGCCCCGGGTGTCGCACAGCAGCACGGAGATCTTGCCGGCCCCGAGCGCGTCCTCGGCACCCAGCAGCACCGGCGTGCTGAACCGCCCGATGCCGTCCGTGGTCATCAGCCCGACCGTCCAACTCCGGCCGGTGTGCAGGCTCTGCGCGTACTGGTTGGGCCGGAAGCCGAGGGCCTCCACCGCGTCCAGCACCCGCTGCCGGGTCTCGGGCCGCATCCGCCCGCCGCCGTTCAACGCCTTCGACGCGGTGCCCACGCTGACGCCCGCGAGCGCGGCGACATCGGTGAGTCTGGCCCGGCCCGCAGAGGGCGTACGGGAAGCAGAGGTCACGGGCGGTCCTTTCCCTCCTCGCCGACGACGCGTCGGCGCCGACGGCCTCATCGGCGACAGTAGCAGCCTTGGCCCGGCGTGAAAAAAGGTGGTCGCGCTACTTGACCGGGATCCGTCGTCTCCCCTCTACTTTCCGGCAGAAAAACGATTGCTCAAACGAGTTCCAGAGATGAACCGGAGAGCCATGCCCCGCATCCCTTCCGCCCCCTCCCCCGCCGGCCCGGTCCGGCTCGGCCCGGCAGCCCGCGCGGCACTGCGCCCCGCCACCGCCGCCGTCGACGCGGGCTTCTGGCACAGCCGCCGCGAGGTCAACGCACGGGTGTCACTGCCCCAGGGCCCCGGCCGGCTGGAGTCCGCGGGCAATCTGCACAACCTGCGGCTGGCGGCCGGCACGGCCGAGGGCGGGTTCCGGGGCGCGTACCCGTTCGTCGACACCGACGTCTACAAGTGGCTGGAGGCCGCCTCCTGGCAGCTCGCCCAACAGCCGGACGGGGAACTGGAGTCGGAGGTCGACCGGATCATCGCCCTGGTCGCCGCCGCCCAGCGGCCGGACGGCTACCTCAACACCTGGTTCCAGGTGCGGGAGGGCGGCGCGCGCTACCAGGACCTGCGCTGGGGCCACGAGTTGTACTGCGCGGGCCATCTGATCCAGGCGGGGGTGGCCCACCACCGGGCCACCGGCCGGCCCGAACTCCTCACCTTGGCCCGCAGGTTCGCCGCTCACCTCGGCGAGGTCTTCGGACCTCCCGGCAGCGGCAGGCCGATCGACGGCATCGACGGCCATCCCGAGGTGGAGACCGCGCTGGTCGAGCTGTACCGGGAGACCGGCGACCGCGAACACCTCGACCTGGCGGGCTACTTCGTCGACCGGCACGGCCACGGGCTCCTCGGCGGCGAGGCCTACTGCCAGGACCGCGTCCCGGTGCGCGAGGCGACCGACGTGGAGGGGCACGCCGTACGGCAGTTGTATCTGCTGGCCGCGGTCGCCGACCTCGCCACCGAGACGGACGATCCCGAACTCCGGTCCGCCGCCGAACGGTTGTGGCACGCGATGACCACGGCCAAGACCCATCTCACCGGCGGCCTCGGCGCCCACCACGGCAAGGAGGACTTCGGCGACCCGTACGAACTCCCCAACGAGCGCGCCTACTGCGAGACCTGCGCCGCCATCGCCTCAGTCCAGTGGAGCTGGCGCATGGCCCTGCTCACCGGCGAGGCCCGCTACTCGGACCTGATCGAACGCACCCTCTACAACGCCTTCCTGGCCGGAGTCTCGTTGGACGGCGAGCGCTGGCTGTACGTCAACCCGCTCCAGGTCCGCGACGGCCACACCGACCCCGGCGGCGACCAGTCGGCCCGCCGCACCCGCTGGTTCCGCTGCGCCTGCTGCCCGCCGAACGTGATGCGGCTGCTGGCCTCCCTGGAGCACTATCTGTCGTCCGGTGACGAACAGGACCTGCAGATCCACCAGTTCGTCACCGGCCGCTACTCCTACGGCGCGATGTCCGTGCGCGCCGAGACCGACTACCCCTGGCACGGCAGGATCGCCCTCACCGTCGAGGACACCCCCGACCGGCCATGGACCCTCTCCCTGCGCGTCCCGCAGTGGTGCCGCGAATTCCGGGTGCGCGCAGAGGAGTTGACGTACGACCAGACGGACGCGCCCGTTGAGAACGGCTGGCTGCGTCTCGAACGGGCCTGGGCGCCCGGCGACTCGGTGGTCCTGGAGCTGATGCTCGAACCCCGGCTCACCGGCGCCGACCCGCGGGTGGACGCCGTGCGCGGCTGCGCGGCGATCGAGCGCGGGCCGCTCGTGTACTGCCTGGAGCAAGTGGACGTCCCCGGCGGCGGCCTGGACGACATCGTCCTCGACCCCACGCGCCCGCTCGCCGTGAAACACCGCCCGGATCTGCTCGGCGGGGTCACCACCGTCGTCGCGGCCGGGCACCGCAGGCGCCTCGCGGAGGACGGGAGTTGGTGGCCGTACCGGGCCGCCGGACCCGACGCCGCACCGGCCGGCGACCTGGTCGAACTCACCGCGATCCCCTACTACGCGTGGGCCAACCGGCAGGACGGCAGCATGCGCGTCTGGCTGCCGACCTCCTGAACTCCCCTGTCCTTCAGCCTGGTTCACCCTGACAACGAGGTCACTCCCGTGCGAAATACCCGCCGAACCCGTAGCACCCTCCTCACCGCTCTCGCCGTGACCGGCGCGCTCGTCTCGATCGCCGCGTGCGGCTCCGGCTCCTCCTCGTCCTCCTCCGGCGACTCCAAGACGTACGCCTTCTGGGACCCGTACCCGCAGTTCGACGCCTCCTCCGACTGGGGCAAGCGGGTCGCGCAGTGCGGCACGCAGGCCGGGGTGAAGGTCAAGCGGACCGCCTACGACACGACGGACCTGGGCAACAAGGCGCTGCTCGCCGCCCAGCAGGGCAACGCGCCGGACGTGATGCTGGTGGACAACCCGGTCGTCTCCACACTGGTGGAGGCGGGCATCCTCAACAAGACGAGCGACCTCGGGCTCGACACGTCGTCGATCCAGAAGAACATCATCGGCGCGGGCACGCTGGACGGCTCCGCGTACGGGATACCCGTCGGCGCCAACACCCTTGCCCTCTACTACAACAAGAAGATCCTGGCCGACGCGCACGTCGACCCGGCCTCCGTGAAGGACTGGGCCTCGCTGACGGCCGCCCTGAAGAAGGTCAAGGCGGCGGGCAAGAAGGGCATCACGTTCTCCGCGATCAACACGGAGGAGGGCAGTTTCCAGTTCCTGCCCTGGTTCTGGGGTGCGGGTGGCGACCTGACCAAGCTGAACTCCCCCGAGGGAACAGCCGCGTTGACGCTGTGGAAGCAGTGGGTCGACTCGGGTTACGCGCCCAAGGACGTCCTCAACAACACCCAGACCACGAGCTGGCAGGAGTTCGCGACCGGGGACTACGCGTTCAGCGAGAACGGGACGTGGCAGCTCGGCAACGCGGACAAGGCCGGGTTCGGGTACGGGATCGTCAACATCCCCGCGCGCAACGGGGGTTCGGCTCCGGTGCCGACCGGGGGCGAGTTCGTGACGGTGCCGGTGCAGAAGGACACGGCCCGGTATGACGTGAGCAAGAAGATCGTGACGTGTCTGACCAGTCCGACGAGCTTGCTGGCGACCGACACGACGTTGACGTATGTGGCGCCGACCGCCGCGGTGCAGGCGCAACAGGTCGCCAAGAACCCCGAATTGAAGCCGTGGGTGAGCGCGGTCGCCGCCGCGCGGGGGCGGACCAGTGGGGGGCTGGGGACGAAGTACCCGACGATCTCCCAGCCGTTGTGGACGGCGGTGCAGTCGGCGTTGTCCGGGGGGAAGAGTCCGCAGGCCGCGCTGGATGTGGCGCAGTCGGCCGCCGGCAAGGGTTGAGGGGTCGTGGTCGGTCTGCGGCTCGGCGGGGGCTGGTCGCGCAGTTCCCCGCGCCCCTTCGGGGCGCGACAATTGGCCTCTCTCGCGTTTGTCGCCCCGCTGCTCGTCTACCTCGCCGCCTTCTACGCCTATCCCCTCTACCGCAACCTCGACCTGAGCCTGCGTGACTACACCGTGCGGTCGTTCGTGCAGGGTGATGCGCCGTACTCCGGGTGGCGGAACTTCTCGGCCGTGCTGCACGATCCGACGTTCGGGCCGGCGATGCGGCACACGATGGTGTTCACCTTCGTGTCGATCGTCTACCAGTACGTCATCGGCCTGGCGCTCGCCGTCTTCTTCAACCGGCACTCCCGACTGGCCTCCACCTTGCGGGCGTTGTTCCTGATCCCGTGGTTGCTGCCGTTGATCGTGTCGGCGTCGACCTGGTCGTGGATGTTCAACAGCGAGTCGGGCGTGGTGAACTACGGGCTTCATCTGGTCGGTGTGGACCCGGTCGGGTGGCTCACCTCGCCGGACTGGGCGCTGACCTCGGTGATCGTCGCGAACATCTGGATCGGGATCCCGTTCAACCTGGTGATCCTGTACAGCGGGCTGCAGAACATTCCGGCGGAGTTGTACGAGGCGGCCTCCCTGGACGGGGCGGGCGCCTGGCAGCAGTTCCGCCGGATCACCTTCCCGCTGCTGCGGCCGGTGTCCGCGATCACCCTGCTGCTCGGGCTGGTCTACACGCTCAAGGTGTTCGACCTGATCTGGATCATGACGAAGGGCGGGCCCGGCGACTCCTCGTCGACGCTGGCGACCTGGTCGTACCAGCTCGGATTCGGCACGCTGCTGCCGAAGTTCGGGCCCGGGGCGGCCGTCGGCAACATCCTCATCCTCATCGCGCTCGTCTTCGGGCTGCTGTACATCCGCATCCAGAGGAGGCAGGAGACATGACCCCGGGAGGCGTGAAGTCCCGTACGGGAAAACGGCGTTACACCACCATCGGGCTGCTGCTCACCGCGCTGATGCTGTTCCCGGTGTACTGGATGCTGAACGTGTCCCTCACCCCGCAGCAGGACATGCGCAAGTCCCCGCCCGACCTGTTCCCGCTGCACCCCACGTTCGAGGGCTACCGGGCGGTCCTCGACGACCAACTCCCCTACCTGGGCACCAGCTTGCTGATCGGGATCGGCACGGTCGCCCTGACGCTCGTGATCGCCGCCCCGGCCGGCTACTCGCTGGCGAAGCTGCGACCGCGCACGGGCGGCACTCTCAGCCTGGCCCTGCTGATCGCCCAGATGATCCCGGGCATCGTCATGGCGATGGGCTTCTACGGCATCTTCCTCGACCTCGGCCTGCTCAACTCCTGGTGGGGGCTGATCATCGCGGACTCCACCATCGCCGTGCCCTTCGGCGTCATGATCTTCACCGCGTTCATGTCGGGCATCCCCGGCGAACTGATCTCGGCCGCCCTGATCGACGGCGCCGGTACCTGGCGCACCTTCCGGTCGGTCGTCCTCCCGCTGAGCCGCAACGCGATCGTCACGGTCTCGCTGTTCGGCTTCCTGTGGGCCTGGTCCGACTTCGTCTTCGCCAACACCCTCGACGGCGGAGGTACTTGGCGGCCGATCACCCTCGGCATCTACAAGTACATCGGCAACAACAACCAGGAGTGGAACGCGATCATGGCCACCGCCGTCGTCGCGTCGATCCCGGCAGCCGTCCTCCTGGTCCTCGCCCAGCGCTACGTGGCCGCGGGCGTGACCGCGGGCGCGGTGAAGGACTGACAACCCCGAACTCCCCTGGCACAGCCATCTTCCTGAGGAGATCCATGTCATGAGCCGCACATCCCTCAGAGCCGTCCTCGGAGCCGCGACCCTCACGGCCGTCGCCGCCCTCGGTACCGCGGCCCCCGCGCAGGCCGCCCCCACCGCCGCGACCACCCTGGTCGTCAACGCGGCCTCCACCCTGCGGTCGGTCACCCATGTGGCGACCGGCAGCCTCTACGGCCTGGCCGACGCGAGCACCCCCGCCGACAGCCTGGTCACCCCGCTCAAGCCGAACACCTTCGTCCAGATGGCCCCGGGCGGCGCCCAGTTGCCCAACGGTGAGCCGAAGCCCGCCGGTGACGCGCTCGTCGTGGCGTCCAAGGCGGCGCGGGCCGGTGCCGAGGTGGTGGTGCGGATGCCCGACTGGTATCCGAACTTCCCGTACAAGTGGGTGAGTTGGAGCGACTGGCTGTCCGCCGTGGACAAGCAGGTCGCGTCCGTGAAGTCCTCCGGCGCCACCAATGTCGGCGCGTACGAGCTGTGGAACGAGCCCGACTGGACCTGGGACACCTCGGCGGCCGGCGCCTTCGACGCCGGCTGGGCCACGACCTACCGGGAGGTCCGCGGGAAGGATGCCAACACGCCGATCCAGGGGCCGAGTTACTCGGCGTGGAACCAGAGCTGGATGAGCACGTTCCTCACCGACGCCAAGGCCAGCGGCACACTCCCCGACATCGTCAGCTGGCACGAGCTGCAGGGTTCGCAGAACATCGCCGCGCACGTCGCCGCGTACCGCTCCCTCGAATCGAGCCTGGGCATCAGCCCGCGCCCGATCTCGATCGAGGAGTACGGCACGACGAGCGAGGTCGGTGTCCCCGGCCAACTGGTCGGCTATGTCGCCAAGTTCGAGCGGGCCGGCATCCATGACGCCGAGCTCGCCTTCTGGAACCACTACGGCACCCTCGGCGACACCCTGACCGACACGGGCGGTTCGCCCAACGGGTCGTACTGGCTCTACAAGTGGTACGGCGACATGTCCGGGACCATGCTCACCACCACTCCCCCGGCCCAGACGGGCATCGACGGCGCCGCCGCGCTGACCGGCGACGGCAAGCAGATCAGCGTGATCTTCGGGGGCGGGGTCGGCTCGGCTGCCGTACAGGTGAATGGACTTGGGTCACTGTCCGCCTTCGGCAGCACCGTGCACGTCAAGCTGGAGTACACGCCGTCGAAGGGGCGGACCACGGCCGTGGCGGCGCCGATCACCGTCTCGGACGCCACCTACACCGTGTCGAACGGCTCGATCACCGTGCCCGTCGCGATGAACGCCTCCGACGGCTATCACCTGGTCGTCACGCCCACCGGGACCTCGACCTCGCTGGCGGGGACGTACCAGATCAAGAACAAGAACAGCGGACTGGCGCTGGACACGCAGGGGGCGGCGACCGCACAGGGGACTGCGGTCGTTCAGGCCACGTCGAGCACCGGCAGCAGTCAGTCCTGGACGCTGACGGCCGCCGGGTCCGGGCTCTACAAGATCAGCAACAAGGCGAGCGGACTACTGCTCGGCATCACCAACGCGAGTACGGCGGACGGCGGCACCGCCCTGATCTGGGGCGACAACGGCACCGCCGACCACCTCTGGCAGCTGATCCCGGCCGGGGACGGCACGTACAAGATCGCCAACTACAACAGCGGTCTGCTGCTCGGCGTGACCAGCATGAGCACCTCCTCCGGTGCGCAGGTCCTGCAGTGGGACGACAACGGAACGGCCGACCATCTGTGGAGCCTGACCGCCCGCTAGGGGATCCCGGCCGGAGAGCGGGCAGGCCACCCTCGTCGGCCAGCAGGTCGACGAGGGTGGCCCGGGCCACCCTCGAACGGACCGTGACCACCGGGCAGTTGTTCAGCTCCGCCATCTCCGCGTAGGGCAGGCCGAGGAGTGTCGATTACCGCGCGGCGGGCAGGGCAGGAGTGATCGCCTGAGGTCCTTCTCGGTCACCGTGAAAGGGGATCGCGTGGACGAGAAGGGGAAGCCGCGGCGCCCGCTCGGAACGGGGGCGGCGCGGGCGGAGCCGATGGTGGCCGCCGCTGACCCGTCCTACTCCTCGATGACCAGGCCCTTCGCCGCCAGTACCGGGGCGAGGCCGCACATCTCGATCACCGTCTTGCCCGCGCGGTACGCGGCGATGAAACCCGCCTCGGCGTCGACCCGTTCCTGTGAGGCGGCGGCCGCCTCGGCGGCGTCCTCGCGGCGGACGACGACCACGCCGTCGGCGTCGGCGCGCATGATGTCGCCGGGGCTGACGAGTACGCCGCCGATGGTGACCGGCTCGCACATGGGGCCGACGGTCTCCTTGACCGTGCCCTTGATGGAGACGCTGCGGGAGAAGACCGGGAAGCCCAGGGCGCGCAGGTCCTCGGTGTCGCGGACGCCGGTGTCGGTGATCAGACCGGCGAGGCCCTTGGACTGGCAGGCGTTGGCGAGGACGTCGCCGAAGGAGCCCGCCTCCTCGTAGTTGCCGGCGGACACGACCACGACGTCGCCCGGGCGGGCGTAGGCGATGGCGGTCTGGAGCATGAGGTTGTCGCGCGGGGCGCACTGGACGGTGAAGGCGGGGCCGCACAGGGACATGGTGTGGTCGACCGGCTTGATGGCCGAGTCCAGTGCCCCGAGGCGGCCCTGTGCCTCGTGGATCGTGGCAGAGGAGAAGGCGCTCAACTGCTTGACCAGGGCGTCGTCCGGCCGGTCGAACTTCGTACTGACGCGGATCATGATGACCTTTCAGACAGTGGGGGCGTCGGTCAGTGCGGCGCAGGCCGCCGCGATGCGTTCGCAGGCCTCGGTGAGGACGTCCGTCGACGTGGCGAAGGAGATGCGGAAGTAGCCGGGCGCTCCGTACGCGGCTCCGTGGATCACCGCCACCTGCCGGCTGTCGAGGAGGTACAGGGCGAAGTCCTCGTCGTTCTCGATCCGGGTGCCGGCGGGTGTGAACTGCCCTATCGCGGCCCGGCAGTTGACCAAGAGGTAGAAGCCGCCGTCCGGGACCGTGCAGCTGAGCCGAGGCACGTCGTTGACCAGCTTCACGGTCTCGTCGCGGCGCGCGCGGTAGACCCGCACGGTGTCCTGGACGAAGTCCTGCGGTCCGGTGAGCGCGGCGGCCGCGGCGGCCTGGCTCACCGAGGAGGGGCACGAAGAGGTCTGCGACTGGAGGGTGTTGATCGCGGTGACCAGGTCCGCCGGACCGACGCCGTAGCCGATGCGCCAGCCCGTCATCGCGTACGTCTTGGAGACGCCGTTGGTGAGGAACACCCGGTCGGCCAGACGGGGTTCGACGGCCGCGAGGGACGAGGCCTCCTGGTCGCCGTACCAGATCTCGTCGTAGATCTCGTCGGTGAGGACGCCGACCTGCGGGTGGGCCAGCAACACCTGGGCGAGGGCACGGAGTTCGCCGGTGGTGTAGGCGGATCCGGTGGGGTTTCCCGGGGTGTTGAGGACGACCCAGCGGGTGCGCTCGGTGATCGCCGCCGCGAGCCGTTCGGGCGTGAGCCTGAAGCCGTCCGACTCCGGGCAGTCGACGATGACCGGGGTGCCGTCGTTGGCGCGGACCATGTCCGGGTACGACACCCAGTACGGCGCGGGGACGATCACCTCGTCGCCCTCGTCCAGCGTGGCCATCAGGGCGAGGAAGATGACCTGCTTGGCACCCCCGCCGACGGTGATCCGACCGTCCGTGACCTCCAGGCCGTGGCGCTCGCGAAGCTTGCCGGCGATGGCCGCCCGGAGGGTCGAAGTGCCGTTCACGGGCGTGTACTTGGTCTCGCCCGCCTCGATGGCCCGGATCGCGGCGGCCTTGACGTGGTCGGGGGTGTCGAAGTCGGGCTCGCCCACGGTGAGGTCGAGGATGGTGAGGCCCTGGCTCTTCAGCTCGCGTACGCGCTGGGCCGCCGCCGTGCTGGGCGAGGGCTTGATACGGCGGAGCCGCTCGGCCGTCTTCATGTGATCAGCCCTCCCTGCGCTCGAAGTTGAGGCCGCCGGGCACCTGGAAGGTGGGCAGGATCTCGATGTGGCCGATGTTGACGTGCCGGGGCGAGTCGACGGCGAACTCGATGGCGTCGGCTATGTCCTCGGGCTTGAGGGACTCGTAGCCGTCGTAGTACTCGCGCTGGGCGGCCTCCATGTCGCCGAGCAGGCGGCCGAAGATCTCCGTCTCCACCCGGCCGGGGCAGATCTCGCTGACGCGCACCCGGCGGCCGTAGCCGTCGACGCGGAGCTGGCGGGAGAGGGTGTGCACGGCGGCCTTGGTGGCGTGGTAGATCGTGTTGCCGCCGAAGTTGTAGACACCGGCGATGGAGCTGATGTTGACGATGTGGCCGAGGTCGCGCTCGACCATGCCGGGCATCAGCAGGCGGACCAGGTGGAGGACGGCCTGGATGTTGACGGCGATCTGCTCGTCGACGGCGAACTCGTCGGCGGTGAGGATGTTGCCGGTGCGGGAGACGCCCGCGTTGTTGACGAGGACGTCGATCTCCAGGCCGTCGAGCACGGCGGTGAGCGCCTCGGTGTCGATGATGTCGACGGCGTGGGGGATGCAACCGGTCTCGTCGGCAAGGGTGTTGAGCCGGTCGGCGTTGCGGGCCACGGCGTGGACCTCCAGGCCGCGCTTGGCGAGCCGTTCGACGACCACGGCTCCGATGCCGGTCGACGCTCCGGTGACGAGGGCCGTCCTGTAGTCGGAGATGGGCATGCTGAGGTGCTCCTTGTTGTGCGGGGTGGGGGGTGCGCGGGCGTGCGGGTGCCTGGCTGCGCGGGACGGTCAGGCGTCGCGCAGGGGCAGGTGGGCGCGGTCCTTCACCTTGGACACGGCCAGGAGCGTGCCCAGGGCCGTGATCACGGCGTAGAAGGCCGGCATGTTGACGTTGCCCGTCTGCGCGATGAGGTAGGTCATCAGCAGGGGGGCCGTACCGCCGAAGAGGGCGGAGGAGACGTTGTAGCCGAGGCCGTAGGCGGAGTAGCGCACCCGGGTCGGGAAGAGCTCGACGAGCAGGATGTGGATGACACCTGTGTGGCCGGCGAACACCACCGCCATGATGCAGGCGCCGAGGACGGCGAGGGCCACGTTGCCGGTGCCGATCAGCAGGTAGCAGGGGATGCCGACAATCGCCATGGCGATGGCCGCTCCCACGAGGACCTTCTTGCGGCCTACGCGGTCGGAGAGGCGGCCCATGTAGGGGATGGCGAAACAGATCACGACCAGGCTGGAGGCGGTGACGAGGAGGCCCTGCACCTTGCTGAAGTGCAGCTCGGTGCTCATGAAGGTGGGCATGTAGCTGAACAGGACGTAGTAGCCGGAGCCGTTCATCAGGGGGATGAACAGGGCCAGCAGCATCGCGCGGCGGTGCTCGGCGGAGGCGAAGGCCTCCTTGAGCGGGTTCCTGGAGAGGCCGTCCTCTTCTTTCAGGCGCGTGAAGTTGGGCGTGTCGCTGATGCGCTTGCGGATGTAGATACCGGCGATGCCGAGCGGGACGGCGAGCAGGAACGGGATGCGCCAGCCCCAGGACTCCATGCGTGCGGAGCCGAGTCCGCTGGTCATGGCTGCGGCGATCAGCGTGCCGGTGAGCAGGGCGAGGAACGAGGCGATCTGCGCGTAGCTGGTGTAGAGGCCGCGCTTGCCCTCGGGGGCGTGCTCGGCGAGGAAGCTCATGGCGCCGGAGGCCTCGCCGCCGACGGAGAAGCCCTGGGCGACGCGGAGCAGGATCAGCAGGGCGGGTGCGGCGACGCCGATGCTGGCATAGGTGGGCAGTACGCCGATGGCCGCGGTGGCGGCGCTGATGAGGAGGATGACGAAGACCAGCATGCGCTGGCGTCCGATGCGGTCGCCGAGGTGACCGCAGATGACCGCGCCGAGGGGGCGGAAGAAGAAGGAGACGGCGTAGCCGAGGAAGACGAACTGGACGGCGGTCGCGTTGTCCGAGTTCGGGAAGAAGACGGCGGCGAGCGATCCGGCCATGAAGCCGAAGATGCCGTTGTCGTAGAGCTCGGCGAAGATTCCGACGCATCCCGCGAGGGTGACCTTGCGGGCGGTTCTGGGATCGACCGTGTTGGGGACTGGCTGAGCGGCCACGGTACTCATGGCGTCTCCTGTCTGGGCAGCAGGCGGGGGATGAGGGGTGTTGCGGCTCCGTGCGGGTGCTTCCAGCGGGTGAGCGGGGAGCGGATGGGTCTTGTGTGCGGGTGAGCTATGTGCGGGTGGGGACCGCGGGCGTTGGTTTCGGTTTGGTGTGGCGTGCGGGTCGGTGGGGGCTGGGCGCGCCCGCGCGGCGGAGCCGCATATGTCACGGCCCCGCGCCCCTTTGGAGCGGGCCGGTGTTGAAGAAGTACCGGCGGTCAAGCCCCCGCAGGTGAGCGAATACGCAGGGCCTCGAAGGCCGTTCGGACCCTGGATCTCAGGGCGTCTATCGCCTGGCGTTGGGCTCGGTGGGCGGTGACCGCCTGGTCGAGGGTGCGGTGGCGGAAGTGGATGGTCTGGCCGGGGCGGACCTGGCCGAGGGCGGACAGGCCGGTGGCGGTGACCACGGCGAGGACGGGGTAGCCGGCCGTGACACCACGACCGCGGTGGAGTACGAGGAGTTCGTCTCCCGCGGGTACTTCGACGGCGCCGATGGGGACGCCCCGGGAGAGGACCTCGCCCTGGGCGACGCGGCGGGGCACCTCGCCCTGGAGGCGCAGGCCGATGTGGTTGCTTCGCGGGGTGACCGTGAAGGGGGCGTCGAACAGGCGCCGGCCCGTGTCGCCGAACTCGGCCCGGTCGGGGCCGTCGGTGACGTCGATGGTCCAGCTGGCGGGGAACGGGGGAACGGGTGCGTTCAGGCGGAACAGGGGGATGCGGGAGAACGGGTGGTCGATGGGCGGGCAGGCCGTGCGCAGGGCGAGTTCGTCGCCGGCGTGGAGAGGCGGGCCGAAGCCCAGGATCGTGTCGGGGGCGCAACTGCCCTGGAGGTGGTCGGCCTCGAACGAGCCGAGTACGGCCAGGTAGACGCGGAGGCCGCGGTTGATGCCGGTGACACGGACGGTCTCGCCGGCCCGGACCGGGAGCGGTTCCCACTGGGGGCGTACGACTCCCGCGACGCTCACCTCGGCGGGGGCGCCCGTCACGGCGATGAGGATGTCGCCGGAGGGGACGCAGGCGAAGTCGAGGGCGGTGATCTCCAACAGCGGGGCGCGGTCGTCGTTGCCGCACAGGACGTTGGCGACGCGCGCCGAGTGCTGGTCGGCTGCTCCGTTGGTGGGCAGGCCGTAGCGGGAGCGGCCGACGCGGCCGAGGTCCTGCACGGTGACGATGCCGGCGGTGCGGACGGTGAGGGTGTCAGCCATGGCAGTCCGCCAGGCTCAACTCGGCGTATTCGTCCCACCGTTGGGGCTCGATCGGCACGAACCGGAACGTGTCGCCGGGCCGGTACGCGGTGATCGGGTCGCTGTGGAGGTCGAGGACGCGCACCGGGGTGCGGCCCAGGAGCGGCCAGCCGCCGGGCGAGGGCATCGGGCAGATGACCGCCTGCCGTCCGGCAACGGCGACCGATCCGGCGTCGACACGGGTGCGGGGCGAGGAGAGGCGGGGCACCGGCTTCGGGAAGGGCGGGCCGTCCGTCATCGGGGCGCCCGCGGGTGCGCCGAGGCAGCGGACGGTGAGGTCGGTTCCGGAGTGCAGGGCGACGGTCTCGCCCTCGGACAGGCCGAGTTGGGCGGCGACCTGGGGCAAATCCGGTCCGTACTCGCCGCCGTAGACGACGGGCACGACGAAGCGGCGCGGAGGCGCGGTGGGCGCGGGGTGCGGGCCGAGGCGGGCCGCCTCGTGGGCCAGGACGCGGCGGACGGTGGCGTGGTCGGTGGCGGCGCAGTCGAACTCGACGAGCAGAGCGTCGTAGGTCGGCACCACGTCGTGAACACCGGTGAGCCGTACGGCGTTCAGGGCGTCGGCGAGGGCGTGGACGAGCCGCCAGGCGGGTTCGGCGTCCAGGCCCACGGCCTTGGCGACGAGGGCGGAGTCGCCGCAGTCTGCGATGGTCACGTTGCCGGTCATCTCAACCGTCCTTGCCGGTCAGGACTTTGTCGAGCGAGGTGATCTCGACTCCCGCGGTGAGGAGTTGCTCGCGGATGCGGCCGGCCAGGGCGATGGCACCGGGGCTGTCGCCGTGCAACAGGACGGTGTCGCAGGCGACTTGGACGTCCGTGCCGTCGACGCTGCGGACGACTCCTTCGGTCACCATGCGCAGGGTGCGGCGGGCGACCTCGTCCGGGTCGTGGATCACCGCGCCGGGCTCGGAGCGGGGCACGAGGGTGCCGTCGGCGCGGTAGGCGCGGTCGGCGATGCCCACGATGCCGACCCGCAGGCCGCGGGCGCGGGCCGCGTCGGCCAGCTCGCCGTCCTGCGCGAGGACGATCAGCGACTCGTCCAGGGCGGCCACGGCGTCCACGACGGCGCGGGCGTAGTCGGCGCGTACGGCGACCAGGTTGCCGAGGCGGCCGTGCGGGGCGACGTGGTGCACCCGGGTGCCGTGGGCGACGGCGAAGGCATGGAGGGCGCCGATCTGGTAGAGCACGTCGGTGCGGACCTCGTCCGGGGTGAGGTCCATCGCGCGGCGGCCGAAGCCGACCAGGTCGGGGAAGCTGGGGTGGGCACCCACGGCGACCTGCTTCTCCACGCAGGTCCGCACGGTCGCGTCCATGATGCGGGGATCGCCGGCGTGGAATCCGCAGGCCACGTTGGCGGAGGTGAGCAACTCCAGAAGGGCCGCGTCGTCGCCCATCGTGTAGGCGCCGAATCCCTCGCCGAGATCGGCGACGAGATCAACCATGGGGGTCATGACGTCCTCCGGAGGGGGAATGCCGGGAAGGGGAATTCCAGAGAGGGAATTCGGGGAAGCGGATGCCGTCACGTCTTCGTGAGACCGGAAACCGTAGACGGGAACCGTGGGCGGGAAACCGTGGATCGGAAACCGTGGACGGGGAATGGCCCGGTGCGGATGCTCCGCTCGACTTGTTCCGCACAACTTATTCCGCCTGTCGCGTGATCGCCAATATCCGTTCGGTCTGGCGTTATCGCGAACCGCTATGACTCCCCTCGCACCCGCCACCCGCCGGGGCTGTGCTTCGGGGTGATCCCTCCCTACGATGAGGCTTCGTTCCACCCGGAAGGCCCCGCGCATGGACACCAGACGTCTCTACTCGTTCATCAAGATCATCGACGCGGGGAGCATCACGCGCGCGGCCGACATCCTGCACATCGCCCAGCCGGCGCTGAGCCAGCAACTGTCCGCCCTGGAGGCACAGTTCGGGCAGCAGCTGCTGATCCGCAGCAAGCGCGGGGTCGCCCCGACCGAGGCGGGCCGTGCCCTGTACCGGCACGCCCAGCTCATCCTGCGGCAGGTGGACCTCGCGCAGGCGGCCGTCGACGTCTCCGGCCGGGCCCCCGCGGGCAGCGTGTCGGTGGGCCTCGCGCCGTACAGCCTGGGCGCGGCCCTCGCGCTGCCGCTGCTCAAGAGCGTGCGCGAGCGCTACCCGGACATCCTGCTGCACATCAACGAGAACTTCGGCGGGGTGATCAGCGAGGCGATCATGACCGGCCGGATGGACATGGCGTTCATCTACGGCGCCGGGCCGCTGCGGGGTGTGCAGTTCGAGCCCGTCCGCACCGAGGACCTCTTCCTGATCGAGGCGCCCGGTGACGCGGCCCCGCAGGGGAAGGGCGAAGTGCGCCTGGAGGAGCTGGCGAGCCTGCCGCTGCTGCTGCCCAGCCGGATCCACACGATCCGGCAGGTGGTGGACGCGGCCTTCCAGCAGGCGTCGCTGCGGCTGAACGTGGTGGGCGAGGTGGAGTCGGCGCTGACCCTGGTCAACGCGGTGGACGCGGGCCTCGGGGCGACGGTCCTGCCGTGGTCGGCGGCGCGCGCCATTCTCGATGTCCGCGCCCTGTCCGTACGGCGGATCGTGGAACCGGTCATCCAGGTCAAACTGTCCGTGGTCACGTCGGACAATCAGCCGCTCTCGGAGCCGGCCCTGGCGGTGCACGATCTCTTCCTGGAACTGATCGCCGGCGACAAGAATAAGGACGCCGAATAGCGTCACACGAATCCGCTATTTGTTTCCGGTGGCCGCCGCGGCTAGCTTTCTTCGCAACCACTTCGCAACCACTTCGAAATTGTTCGCCCGGTCGGCAATACGCGGCTCGTCACTGGAGAACCACATGAAGAAGCGTGTCCTCGCCACCCGTGAAAACCTGCCCGGCCAGGGTCTGGACCGGCTCTCCGAGAGCGCGGAACTGGTGGCCTGGCCCGGTGCCGGCAAGCCCGGACCCGCCGACCTCGCCGCACTCGCCCCCGGGGTGAGCGGCGTACTGGCCCTCGGCAACGACCCGGTGGACGCCGCCCTGATGGACGCGGCGGGCCCCTCGCTGCGCGTGATCGCCCTCGCCAGCATGGGCTTCGACAACGTCGACCGGGCAGCCGCCGCAGAACGCGGCATCGTCGTCACGCACACGCCCCGCGTGCTCGCGGAGACCACAGCCGACCTCACCTTCGCGCTGATCCTCGCCGCCCGCCGCAGGCTCGGCGCGGCCGGGGCGAGCCTCGCGGAGGGCTCCTGGGGACTGTTCCGGATGCACGACCACCTGGGCCTCGACGTCCACGGCGCCACCCTCGGCCTGATCGGCTACGGCCAGATCGGCCGCGCCGTGGCCCGCCGGGCACACGGTTTCGGCATGCGGGTGATCCACCACGACCCCTACGCCCCCGACGACGACCTCTCGACCTCGGTCGGCCTGGCCGCACTGCTGGCCGACGCCGACGTCGTGTCGCTGCACGTGCCGCTCACCGAGGAGACCCGCCATCTGATCTCGGCCCGCGAACTGGCCGCGATGAAGCCCACGGCCACGCTGGTCAGCACCTCGCGCGGCGGAGTGGTGGATGAAGCGGCCCTGCTCGATGCCGTTCGTGCGGGACGGCTGCACTCCGCCGGGCTCGACGTCTTCGAACGCGAGCCGATGGGACGGGAGTTGTCCCCGCTGGTCGCCGAGCCGAACGTGATCGCCCTCCCCCACATCGGATCGGCCACCGAGGCGACCCGGGCCGCGATGGTCGACCTGGCGGTCGACAACATCCTCGACGTCCTGGCCGAACGGGCCGCCCGTACGCCCCTTCCGGGCAGCACGGCGGTGGCGGGCGCACCGGTCGGCGGCTGAACCCCGCCGCTCACCCCGCCTGCGTGCTGGTGAGACCGGCCCACTGCAACAGGAACCGCAGCGCCTCCTGCGAGGGCGAGTCCGGCGGCGCGGTGTAGGCGACGAGCAGCTGCTCGGGGTGGGTGTCCACGGTGAACTGCTGGACGTCGAGGGTGAGTTCTCCCGCGACCGGATGGACGTACGTCTTGGTGAGCTGCCGCGGCCCCCGTACCTGATGCTCGGCCCACCAGGTGCGGAAGTCCGCGTCGCGGGCCCCGAGTTCACCGATCAGGGCGTCCAGCGCGGGGTCGTGCGGGGTACGGCCCGCCTCCATGCGCAGGACGGCCACGCACTCGCGGGCCGCCCGGGGCCAGTCGGCGTACAGGGCCCGGAAGTCGGCGTCGAGGAAGGTGAGCCGGATCAGGTTGCGCTCGGCCGGGGGCAGTGCGCCGAAGTCGGTCAGGAGCGCGGAGGCCGCGCGGTTCCAGGCGAGTACGTCCATGCGACGGTGCAGCACCATCGCCGGGACGTCGTGCATCGTGTCCAGCAACTGCCGTAGCCGCGGGGCGACTTCGGGGCGCCCGGATGGACGGGGGGAGGCTCCCGGCGCGACCTCGGCCAGCGTGAAGAGGTAGGTGCGCTCGTCCGGGGCGAGCTGGAGCGCGTCGGCCAGTGCGTCCAGGACGGCGCGGGAACCCCGGCGTGTGCGGCCCTGTTCCAGCCGGACCACGTAGTCGACGCTCACATGCGCGAGGAAGGCCAGCTCCTCCCGGCGCAGCCCGGGCACGCGGCGCAGCCTGCCGTCGTCGGGGAAGCCCGCCTCGTGCGGGTCGCGTTCCGCGCGGCGGGCGCGCAGGAAGTCGCCCAGTTCGTTGCCGGAGGGGGAGGACGCGTCGCGATCTGCCATGACCCCAGTGTCCTCGGGCCGACGGGGGCGTGCCTGGTACAGAACCGCATAGGCAGAGCCGTCCCTGGCGGCGCGCGGTGGGGTGGAGTGACGGTGGGGGCACGGCCGTACACCGGCTCCCCCACCTCCGACTGGAGTGCATCCCATGCGTAGCGACGTCACCTTCCTCAGCGCGGGCCTGAAGCTCGCCGGTCACCTCTACACCCCGGACGAGGAGACGCCGGGGGTGCCGCGTCCCGCGATCGTGGTCGGGCATCCCGGCACCGGGGTGAAGGAACAGGCCTCCGGTCTGTATGCCCGCCTGCTCGCCGAGCGCGGGTTCGTCACGCTCGCCTTCGACGCCGCCCACCAGGGCGAGAGCGAGGGCGAGCCGCGCGGTCTGGAGGATCCGGGGCAGCGGGTCGAGGACCTCAAGGCCGCTGTCTCCTTCCTCGGCACCCTCGACGAGGTGGACCCCGGCCGCATCGGGGCGCTGGGCATCTGCGCCTCCGGCGGGTACGCCCTGGCCGCGACCGCGACCGACCCGCGCATCCGGGCCGTGGGCACGGTCAGCGCCGCAGACATGTCACGGCAGTTCCGGCTCGGCGCGGACGGCGCGCAGGACCCGGCCGTCGTGGAAGGCATGCTGGCCGCCGCCTCCGCGGCCCGCACCGCGGAGGCCCGCGGTGCGGACGTCCAGCGATTCCCGGTCTTCCCCAGCACCGAGGAGGAGGCGCGCGCGGGCGGCCCGCACGTCTACGAGGGCTGGGAGTACTACTGCACTCCGCGTGCCCGCCACCCCCGCTCGGCGAAGGCCCTGACCTGGACCAGCGTGGATCGCGTCGTCGCCTTCGACACGTTCGCGTCCGTCGCCCTGATCGCTCCGCGTCCCGTGCTGCTGATCGCCGGGCGTGCGGCCGTGACGTCCTGGATGAGCGTGGAGGCGTTCCAAAAGGCCTCCGGAGCAAAGGAGTTGGCGTGGATCGAGGGCGCCTCGCACGTCGATCTCTACGACCGGGACGAGTACGTCACGCCCGCCGTCGAGAAGCTGAGCGGTTTCTTCGCCGCGGGGTTGGGGGTGTGATCCGTAGACAGACGAAACTCCACAAGTAACTTGGCAAAGTTACTTGTGGAGTTTTACGGTGGGGTCATGAACACGAACCCCGAGCAGCCGCCGACCGTCGCCACCGCGCAGCGGCTCAGCGACGCGATCATCCGGGTGCGCGCACGACTGCGCACCGAGTCGGGGCAGCACGCGACCGGTCTCACGCCCACGCAGCTCGCCGTACTGGGGAGCGTCGTACGGGAGGGGCCGGTCACCGCGGCGCGGCTGGCCGCGCTGGAGCGGGTCAGCGCGCAGTCCATCGCGCAGAGCCTGGCCGTACTGAAGGCCGCAGGGCTGGTGCACAGCGAGCCCGACGCGCGGGACGGCCGCAAGAAGCTGATGAGCGCCGATCCCTCCGCGGCCGAGCTGATCGACAAGCTGCTGAGGGGCCGCGCCACCTTCCTGGCCCGGGCCATCGACCAGCTGGTCGCCCCGGAGGAGCGGAAGGACGTCGACAAGGCCATCGAGCTGCTGGAGCGCCTCGCCGGGGCCGAGCTGGACGACGACCGGACATGAGGGCCGACGCCGCCAAAGCCGTCGCCGCGGCACGCGACCTCGCGCGCAAGCCGTTCTCCTGGACCTTCACGACCCCGCTCTACGTGGGCGCGAGCCTCAACCCGGTCAACAGCTCCATCATCGCGACCGCCCTGGTGCCGATCGCCACCGAGCTGCACGTCTCGGTCGGCAGCACCGCCGTGCTGGTCTCCTCGCTGTACCTGGCCAGCGCCATAGCGCAGCCCACCGCCGGCAAGCTGGCGGAGGCGCTAGGGGCACGCCGGATCTTCCTGGCCGGGATCGTCCTGGTGCTGCTCGGCGGTGTCGTCGGGGGGCTCGGCCAGAACCTGGCGATGCTGACCGTCGCCCGTGTCCTGGTCGGTATCGGCACCTCGGCCGCGTTCCCCTGCGCGATGGTGCTGATCCGGCGCCGCGCCCAGGACGCCGGTCTCGACGGGCCGCCGGGCGGAGTGCTCGGCGGGATCGCGATCGCGGGCATGGCCACCGCCGCCGTCGGGCCACCGATCGGCGGGCTGCTCGTCGGCGCGGGCGGCTGGCGCTGGGCGTTCCTGATCAACATCCCGGTCACCGCGATCGCCATGGTGATGGCGGTGCGCTGGCTTCCCAAGGACCCGGCGCTCGACCGCGCGGACCGGCGGTTTCGCAGGGTCGCCGACCGGATCGACCTGCCCGGCATCCTCGGCTTCGCCGTGACGATGAGCGCGCTGGTCATCTTCCTCATGGACCTCCCCCGGCCCGACTGGATCGCCCTCGCCGTCTTCGCGCTGGCCGCCGTACCCACCGTCAGTTGGGAACTGCGCAGGACGGCGCCGTTCTTCGACTTCCGCGCCTTCGCCGCGAACGGCGCCCTCACCCGCACCTATCTCCGCCAGGGGCTCACCCTGCTCGGCACCTACTCGGTGATGTACGGCATGACGCAGTGGATGGAGGCCGCGCACGGGTACTCCACCGTGACGGCGGGACTTCTCCTGCTGCCGATGGGCGCCGTCTCCGCACTGCTCTCCCGCCCGCTGGCCAGCCGCAACCTGGTGCGCGGCCCGCTGATCGTCTCGGCGCTGACCATGCTGATCGGCTCGGCCGGGATCATGCTGCTCACCTCGGACAGCCCGGCGATCGCCCTCGTACTGGTCTCGCTGGTCTTCGGCGTCACCTCGGCCGCCACCACCGTCGGCAACCAGACGGCCCTCTACCTCGCCGCGCCGCCCGACCAGATCGGCACCGCCTCCGGACTGTTCCGCACCTTCGGCTACCTCGGCACCATCACGTCCGCCGTGATCGGCGGGATCGTCTTCCGCGCCGGCGCGAGCGACCACGGCCTGCACATCCTCGGCCTAGTCCTGGTCGGGGCGGGCGTCGTGGTCCTCCTGCTGACCGTCCTGGACCGCCGTCTGATGGGCCGCGGCACGACCACTTCCCCCGCACGTACGGAAAACCCCACCAAGGAGAACCTCACGTGAGCACCACCCCCCTCCCCACGATCGACCCCACGCGCACCGCCCTGCTGGTCATGGACTTCCAGAACGGGATCGTCCCCGCCGTACCCGACTCCGACGCCCTCGTCGAGCGGGTCAAGGACTCCGTCGCCCACGTCCGCTCCGCCGGCGGCACCATCGGCTACGTCCGCGTCGCCTTCACCGAGGACGACTGGGCGGCCGTCCCCGAGCACAACCCGACCTTCAGCGGGGTCGCCGGGGCGGAGATGCTGCACCACGAGGACGCCTCGACCCAGATCGACGAGCGGCTCACCCCCGAGGACGGCGACCTGGTCGTCCGCAAGATCCGCTACGGCTCCGGCTCCACCACCGATCTCCACCAGCAGCTGGACGAGCGGGGCATCGACACCCTGGTGCTCGCCGGGATCAGCACCAGCGGTGTCGTCCTGTCCACCGTCATGGACGCCGCCGACCGCGACTACCGCGTCCTGGTCCTGTCCGACGGCGTCGCCGACCCCGACGCCGAGACCCACCGGGTGCTGGTCGAGAAGGTGTTCCCGTCCCGGTCCCAGGTCATCGACACGGCGGCGCTACGAGAGCTGCTGCGCTCCGCCTGACGGGGTCCCCGGCAAGACCACCCGGAGCTTCCGCACCCGCCCGTCCTGCCGGGACATCAGCCAGGCGAGGCTGGGCGGGCAGGGGTTGGGGACGACGGCGGGGTTGACGGGCTCCATCTCCCAGATGGCGATGTCGCGGCTGGCCACGACATGGCGCAGATGCCGGGTCACGCCCTTGGTCCTGGTCTCCTGCATGGCCGGGAAGGGATGGACGCGGCCGCCCTCCTTGTTGAGGACGCCGACCAGTTCGGTCTCCGCCGGCCACAACTCCAGGATCTCGCCGGGCAGTTGACCGCGCACCACGCTGGCGACCAATATCCCGATGACCGTCGACGTCGCCGGGCTTGTCGCGTGCGATTGCGCGGCTGACTGCATCGCGCTGCCCGGCGTTCTCGTGCACGACACCGACCGCCGACCAGCAATTCAGCGTCAGGACATCGCCCGCAACGCCCACACCGCACATAACCTGCACGCACAAAACCGCAGGTCAGACGCCCTTCGCCACCGGCTCCAGAATCGCCACGCACTCCACATGGTGGGTCATCGGAAACAGGTCGAACGCCCGCAACGTCCGCACCCGATACCCACCGTCCCGGAAATACCCCAGGTCCCGTGCCAGCGCCGCCGGATCGCACGCCACATACGCGATCTTCCGCGCCCCCAGTGACGCCAGGTGCTCCACGGTCTTCTTCCCGGCCCCCGAGCGGGGCGGGTCGAGGACGATCAGGTCGACCTCAGTGATCCCGGTGCGCGGAAGCACACTCTCGACCTTGCCCTGTTCGATCCGCACCCGTTCGAACCCGGCGAGATTGTGCCGCGCGTCCTCGACGGCGCGCTTGCCGGACTCGATGCCGAGGACCGCGCCCTTGTCGCCGAGGCGGTCGGCGAGGGCGCCCGCGAAGAGGCCGACGCCGCAGTACAGGTCCAACGCCATGTCGCCCTTGCGCGGGAGCAGGCCCTGCATGACCGCCTTGACCAGGGTGTCCGCGGCCATCGGGTGGACCTGCCAGAAACCGCCGCTGCCGACGCGGTACGTACGGCCGTCGGCCCGCTCGCGGACGAACGCGCGGCCGTGGACGCGGTGGATGCCGCCGTCGTGCTCCTCGACGCGCATGACGGAGACAGGGCGGTCGAGTTCGACCAGCGGAAGGCGGGCTCCCGGCCTCGGCTCCAGAATGACCATGCGGTCCTGGGAACCCGTCGCCGCGATCGCGTCGACCGAGGCCATGCCGGACCAGTCGCGCTCCTCGATGCCCAGCTCGCTGACGCCCGGCGCCGCGATCATGCAGTGCTCGATGGGCTCGACCTCGTGCGAACGGTGCTTGCGCAGACCGGCGTTGCCGTCGACGTCCACCGCGTACTGGACGCGGGTTCGCCACTGCGGGACCTGGCCCGCGGGCAGCTTGTCACCCTCGGCCGGCATCACCGTGCCGTCCCAGCCGGCCTCCTCGGGCGTGAGGCCCGCGAGCCGCTGCAGCTGCTCGGCGATGACCTCGCCCTTGAGGCGGCGCTGGGCGCCCGGCTTGGCGTGCTGCCAGTCGCAGCCGCCGCAGCGGCCGGGGCCGGCGTAGGGACAGGGCGCCTCGACGCGGTCCTTGGACTCCTCCAGGATCGTCACGGCGTCGGCCCGCAGGAACCGCGCGCCCTCCTCGCCGTCGGTGACCCGCGCGATCACACGCTCACCGGGCAGCGTGTGCCGGACGAACAGGACCTGGCCCTCGGCCGTACGGGCGATGCAGTGCCCGCCATGGGCGACGGGGCCGACCTCGACCTCGTACTCCTCCCCCACCAGCGATTTCTTCGGTTCTGCCTGCATGGCGGGGTGACTCCACAACGTCAAAGGGGGAACGGCCGGACAACAGCCCACCAGTCTACGTGGGCCCTGCCCGGCCGCTCACCACAAAGTCCGCCGCGAGGCTCAGCCCTTGGTGTCCGAGGGCTCCTTGTGCCGCTCCTCCGCCGGCCCCCGCCGCACCGCACCCGGAGCGCTCCACTCCTGCCGCTTCCGCGCCCGGATCTTCGCCGCCTCGGAGGACTCCAGCTGGTACGGCACCGACGTCACCATCACGCCCGGCGTGAACAGCAGCCGGCCCTTGAGCCGGAGCGCGCTCTGGTTGTGGAGGAGATGCTCGTACCAGTGGCCGACGACGTACTCGGGGATGATCACGGAGACCGCGTCGCGCGGCGACTCCTTCCGCAGCCCCTTCACGTACTCGATGATCGGCCGGGTGATCTCGCGGTACGGCGAGTCGAGGACCTTGAGCGGTACGTCGATCCCGCGCCGCTCCCACTCCTCGCGCAGCGCCTTGGTCTCGGCCGGGTCCACGTTGACGCTGAGCGCCTCCAGGGTGTCCGAGCGCATCAGCTTGGCGTAGGCCAGGGCCCGCAGCGCCGGGCGGTGGATCTTGGAGATCAGGACGACCGAGTGCACGCGGGACGGGCGGAGGCTGTCGTCGCTGGGGCCCTCGGGGGCCGCGATCTCCTCGGCGACCCGGTCGTAGTGCTTACGGATCGCGGTCATCGTGGCGTAGAAGATGCACATGCCGAGCAGCGCCACCCAGGCGCCGTGCGTGAACTTCGTGACCAGGACGACGACCAGGACGAGACCCGTGAAGAACGCGCCGAACGCGTTGATCGCGCGCGAGCGGACCATGTGGCGGCGCTTGGCCTGGTCCTTCTCGATGGCGAGGTGGCGGTTCCAGTGCCGGACCATGCCGGTCTGGCTGAGGGTGAACGAGACGAACACGCCCACGATGTAGAGCTGGATCAGACGGGTCGAGTCGGCGCCGTAGATCGCGATCAGCAGGGTGGCGGTGCCGGCGAGCAGCACGATGCCGTTGGAGAAGGCCAGGCGGTCGCCGCGGGTGTGCAGCTGGCGCGGGAGGTAGCGGTCCTGGGCGAGGATCGAGCCGAGGAGCGGGAAGCCGTTGTACGCCGTGTTGGCGGCCAGGAAGAGGACCAGCGCGGTGGCGGCGGCCAGCACGACGAACAGGAAGCTGCCCTTGCCGAAGACGGCCTCGGCGACCTGGGAGATCACCGGGTTCTGGACATAGCCGGAGCCGATGGCGACGCCGTTGTGGATCAGGTCGGTGGCCGGGTTCTCGGCCATACGGACCTTGGTCGTCATGGCGAGGGCGATGATCCCGCAGAACATGGTGACGGCCAGCAGGCCCATCGCCGCGAGGGTGGTCGCCGCGTTCTTGGACTTGGGCTTGCGGAAGGCCGGGACGCCGTTGGAGATCGCCTCGACGCCGGTGAGGGCGGCGCAGCCGGAGGAGAAGGCGCGCAGGAGCAGGAAGACCAGCGCGAAGCCCGCGAGGCCCTGGTGTTCGGCCTTGATGTGGTAGTCGGCGGTCGGCGCGCGCATGGTGTCGCCGAGGACGAGTCCGCGGAAGGCGCCCCACGCGATCATGATGAAGACGCCCGCGACGAAGACGTAGGTCGGGATCGCGAAGAGCGAGCCGGACTCCTTCACCCCGCGCAGGTTCATCAGCGTGAGGAGGACCACGACGGCGATGGCGCAGATCACCTTGTGCTGGACCACGAACGGGACCGCGGAGCCGAGGTTCTCGATGCCGGAGGCGATCGAGACGGCGACGGTGAGGACGTAGTCGACGAGCAGGGCGCTGGCGACGGTGAGGCCGGCCTTGGGGCCGAGATTGGTGGTGGCCACCTCGTAGTCGCCGCCACCGCTGGGGTAGGCGTGGACGTTCTGCCGGTAGGAGGCGACCACCGTGAACATCAGCACCACGACCGCGAGCGCGATCCAGGGGCTGAAGTGGTAGGCCGACACGCCCGCGATGGAGAGGACCAGCAGCACCTCGCCGGGCGCGTAGGCCACGGAGGACAGCGGGTCGGAAGCGAAGACGGGGAGTGCGATGCGCTTCGGCAGGAGCGTTTCGCCCAACCGGTCGCTGCGCAGTGCGCGCCCGATGAGGATGCGCTTGGGCACGTCGGTCAGTTTGGACACAACAGAGGATCGTAGGCCTTCGAACAGGCGATCCTCTACTCGCCACCTGCCTGAGCCATGTCATCTGCCTCTCATCTGCCTCACGGGTGAAATCGGTGACGAGTGGAGTTGCGGATTCCGTCGGGAGTGGCGACTCCGTGTCTATATGACAAAACCCCGCTCCCGCCCGCCCCCTGGAGGTTCCATGCCCTCGACCGCAGAGCTGATCGGCGCCCTCGCCGCCCTGGCCGGCCTCGGAATCCTCACCCTGGCCAGTGTGCGCAGCATCGGGCGCCGCTGACGCACAGGGGTGCCCCGGAAGGGCCGGACGTGTGTACTTTGGCCTCGGTCTGAGACCCTGATGGGGCTGAGCATTGATTTCAGGACACCGGAAGGACGGTCGTGCACATCGTCATCATGGGCTGCGGCAGAGTGGGTTCCGCTCTCGCCCAGACCCTGGAGCAACAGGGGCACACGGTCGCCGTGATCGACCGGGACCCCACCGCCTTCCGTCGGCTGGGCCCGGGATTCGGCGGTCGCCGGGTCACCGGGGTCGGCTTCGACCAGGACACGCTGCGCGAAGCGGGCATCGAGGAGGCGGGCGCGTTCGCGGCCGTCTCCAGCGGTGACAACTCGAACATCATCTCCGCGCGGGTGGCCCGCGAGATGTTCGGCGTCGAGAACGTGGCGGCCCGTATCTACGACCCCCGCCGCGCCGAGGTCTACCAGCGCCTGGGCATCCCCACCGTCGCCACGGTCCGCTGGACCGCCGACCAGATGCTGCGCCGGCTGCTGCCCTCGGGCGCGGAGCCGCTGTGGCGGGACCCCACCGGCGGTGTCCAGCTCGCCGAGGTGCACGCCTCGGCCGCCTGGGTCGGCCAGCGGATCAGCAAACTGCAGGAGGAGACGGGCGTCCGCGTGGCGTTCCTCACCCGTCTCGGCGAGGCGATGCTGCCCTCTTCGCAGACCGTGTTGCAGGAGGGCGACCTCGTGCACGTGATGATGCGTACGGACGAGGTCGACAAGGTCGAGGCGGCGTTCGCCAAGGGTCCCGAAGAGGAGGGCGGTCACTGATGAGGGTCGCCATTGCCGGAGCCGGCGCGGTCGGACGTTCGATCGCCGGAGAGCTGCTGGAGAACGGTCACGAGATCCTTCTCATCGACAAGGCCCCGACCGCGATCTCGGTCGAGCGGGTCCCCCAGGCGGAGTGGCTGCTGGCCGACGCCTGCGAGATCACGTCCCTGGACGAGGCGGCGCTCCAGCGCTGCAACGTGGTGATCGCCGCGACGGGCGACGACAAGGTGAACTTGGTCGTCTCCCTCCTGGCGAAGACGGAGTACGGCGTTCCGCGCGTCGTCGCCCGCGTCAACAACCCGAAGAACGAGTGGCTCTTCAACGAGTCCTGGGGCGTCGACGTGGCCGTCTCCACCCCGCGCCTGATGTCGGCCCTGGTCGAGGAAGCGGTCTCGGTCGGCGACCTGGTCCGCCTCCTCCGCTTCAGCCACGGCGACGCGAACCTGGTGGAACTGACCCTTCCGGAGGAGTCTGCCCTGGCCGGCACCCAGGTCGGCGACGTGGAGTGGCCCGAGGACACCTCCCTGGTCACGATCATCCGCGGCACCCGCGTCCTGACCCCGTCCCGCGAGGACTCCCTGGAGGCGGGCGACGAGCTGCTGTTCGTCGCGGCCCAGGCTCGCGAGGAGCAGCTGGAGGACCTGCTGTCGGTGCGCCGGGAGGACGCGGCGAGCTGATCGGCGGCGATACGACGAGAAGGGCGCCCTGGAAAACAGGGCGCCCTTCCACGTTCACTTCTCGACAGGCGGTAAACGGCTGGTGGGCGGGCAAAGGTCCCCGGGGTCTGGGGGCAGAGCCCCAGGGACGCTCACACCGACGCCGGTCACACGTCTCGCCGGTGACGCCCCTCCGCCGCGGCCGCCGCCTTGCGTTCCTTCTCCGCCTGTTCCTCCGCTTCCATCTCCGCGAACACGTCGATCGGCGCGGGCGCCTTCGCGAGGAAGACCCAGGTGAGCCAGACGGCGAGGAGGAAGGGCGGGATCTTCAACGCGACCAGGACCCAGCCGAGTTGGGCGGTGTTGGCCCACCAGTAGAGCGGGAAGAGGATCGCGCACTTGGCGAGCAGGATCAGGCCCCAGGCCCAACTGGCCTTGGCATAGGCCTTCTTGCGGCCGGGGTTGCGGGTGCGCCAGGAGAGGTTCTCCTTGAAGACCGGGCCGAGGATCAGGCCGATCAGGGGGACGCCCGCGAGGGTCGTGATGATGTACGCCAGCGCCAGGCCCAGCGTGTAGAGCATGCCGGGGAGGTAGAAGTTCTTGGCGTTGCCGGTCATCATCGCGAAGACGACACCGAAGGCGACGCCGAAGACACCGCTGAAGGCGTGCTTGACGGTGTCACGCTTCACCAGGCGGACCACGACCAGGACCAGGGACACGGCGAGGGCGGCGATCGCCGACCAGTGCAGGTCCTTGTTGATCGTGAAGATGGTGACGAAGAGGAGGCCGGGCAGGACCGTTTCGATCATGCCGCGCAGTCCGCCGAACGCCTCGAAGAGGGCCGCCTCGGTCACCGCCCGGACATCCTGCTCGCTGTCTTCGGCGTCCACGGTCTCTGTGGTCGGCTTGTCGAGCGACGTCACCGGCTACTCCCGTCCGAGGGGTCTCAGTTCGTATTTCGGGTTGAAGAGCACCCGGCGGCCTCTGCTCATGGAGATCCGGCCGGACGCGATCAGCTTGCGTCCCGGCTCTATGCCCACGATGGAACGCCTGCCGAGCCACACCACGTCCAGGGCGGCGGAGCCGTCGAACAGCTCGGCCTCCAGGGCCGGGACTCCTGCCCGGGGGCGCAGCGTGACCGTGCGCAAGGTACCAGTAACCGTCACGATCTGTCGGTCGTGGCAGTCGCCGATCCGGACACAGCCCTCGGTCTCGGAGTCCTCACGCAGCTCCTCGGACTCCAGGTCCTCCTGCGAGGAGGACAGCCGGTCGAGCATGCGCCGGAACCGGCCGGCCGGCTTTTCGGAACGGGAGACAGCGCTCATATCTGAAGCGTACCGGGGTCCACCGACAGCGACGTACCCGCGTCGTCAGCGCTCGAACCGGTAGCCCATCCCGGGCTCCGTGATGAAGTGCTTCGGGTGCGCGGGGTCCGTCTCCAGCTTGCGCCGCAGCTGTGCCATGTAGACGCGGAGGTAGTTCGTCTCGGTCCCGTAGGACGGCCCCCACACCTCCTGCAACAGCTGCTTCTGGCTGACCAGCCGCCCGGTGTTGCGCACCAGCACCTCCAGCAGATGCCACTCCGTGGGCGTCAGCCGTACGTCCCGCCCGTCGCGCTGGACCTTCTTGGCGGCCAGGTCGACGGTGAACTCCTCGGTCTCGACCAGGACGTCGTCCTCGCCGCCCCCGGTGGGCTCGGCCCGGCGCACGGCGGCCCGCAGCCGCGCCAGCAGCTCGTCCATGCCGAAGGGCTTGGTGACGTAGTCGTCGGCGCCCGCGTCCAGCGCCTCCACCTTCTCGTCCGAGGAGTGCCGGGCGGACAGCACCAGGATCGGCACCCGGGTCCAGCCGCGCAGCCCCCTGATCACCTCGACGCCGTCCATGTCGGGCAGCCCCAGGTCGAGGACGACCACGTCGGGGTGGCGGGAGGCGGCGAGGTCGAGCGCGGTCTTGCCGTCGGCCGCCGCGTCGACCTCGTACTTCCGCGCCTTGAGGTTGATCACGAGGGCCCGCACGATCTGCGGCTCATCCTCGACCACGAGGACCCTGGTCATGAGACCTGCCTTTCCGGTTGTACGTCTTTCGCGTCACGCACGTCTTCCAGAGCACTGTCCTCCGGCGCGAGCTCCAGTGGCTTCGCCGCGCGGAGGCTGAGGACCATGGTGAGGCCGCCACCGGGAGTGTCCTCGGCGTTCAGGGTGCCGTTCATGGCCTCGGTGAAGCCACGCGCCACGGCGAGGCCGAGCCCCACTCCGGCACCGCGCGGGGCGTCGCCGTAGCGCTGGAAGGGCTCGAAGATGCGGTCCTTGGCCTCGTCCGGGACTCCGGGGCCCCGGTCGACCACCCGGACCTCCACCCGGTCGGCGATGGCGCTGGCGGACACCAGGACCGGTCGGTCCGGCGGGCTGTACTTGACGGCGTTCTCGACCAGGTTGGCCACCGCCCGCTCCAGCAGCCCCGGGTCCACGGCGACCATGGGCAGCGTCTCCGGGATGTCGAGTTCGGCGCTGCCCTCGGGGACCCCGACCAGCGCCATGGGCACCACCTCGTCGAGGTCGATCTCCCGGACGATCGGGGTCACCGTGCCGGTCTGCAGGCGGGACATGTCGAGGAGGTTGCCCACGAGGTGGTCGAGCCGGTCGGCGCCGTCCTCGATGCCCTCCAGGAGCTCGGCCCGGTCCTCCTCGGACCACGCCACGTCGTCGGAGCGCAGGGAGGAGACAGCCGCCTTGATGCCGGCCAGCGGGGTCC
Source organism: Streptomyces sp. NPDC001100 (assembly GCF_053598575.1). Classification (NCBI taxonomy): domain Bacteria; kingdom Bacillati; phylum Actinomycetota; class Actinomycetes; order Kitasatosporales; family Streptomycetaceae; genus Streptomyces; species Streptomyces sp. NPDC001100. The sequence goes on along the minus strand of NZ_JBSFKO010000051.1, from coordinate 10,185 downwards.
GCAGATCGTGGCTCACGGCCGCCAGGAGGGCCGTACGGATGCGGTTGCCCTCGGCGAGCGCACGGGCCTGGTCGGCCTCCTCGCGCAGGCGTCTGCGGTCCAGTACGACGGCGGCCTGGGCGGCGAAGGCGGCCAGCACCCGGCGGTCGGAGGCGGGCAGCACCCGGCCGGTCAGCGCGAGGGCCATGTGGTCGCCGACCGGCATGTCCACATCGCCGTCCTCGGGCCGCTCCAGCGGCGCCCCGACGCCGACCCGGCCCGCGCAGGTCCAGGGGTCGACGTCGCTCTTGCGTTCCAGCAGCGCCACGGACTCCATGCCGAAGGTCTCCCGGACCCGCTCCAGGAGCGAGTCGAGGCTGGTCTCGCCGCGCAGCACGCTGCCCGCGAGGAAGGAGAGGATCTCCGACTCGGCGCGCAGTCTGGCGGCCTGCTCGGTGCGTCGCGCGGCGAGGTCGACGACGGAGGCCACGGACACGGCGACCCCGACGAAGATCGCGATGGCGACGATGTTCTTGGGGTCGGCGATGGTCAGCCGGTGCAGCGGGGGCGTGTAGTAGTAGTTCAGCAGGAACGACCCGAGGGCCGCCGAGACCAGCGCCGGCAGCAGTCCGCCGAGCAGCGCCGCCGCGACGGTCAGGGACAGGAACAGCAGCATGTCGTTGGCGAGCCCGAGATGGATCGCGTTGAGCAGGAACGCGAGGCCCACCGGCCCGGCCACGCCGACCACCCACCCCGAGACGATCCGGGCCCGGCCGAGCCGCGCGCCCCGGGCCACCGGCAGTCCGCGCCCCTTGGCGACCTCTTCGTGGGTGACGATGTGGACGTCCAGGTCGGGACCGGACTCGCGGGCGACCGTGGTGCCGACGCCGGGCCCGAAGACGTACTGCCAGGTCTTGCGGCGCGAGGAGCCGAGGACGATCTGGGTGGCGTTGACCCCGCGCGCGAAGTCGAGCAGCGCGGCCGGGATGTCGTCGCCCACTACGTGGTGGAAGGTGCCGCCCAGGTCCTCGATCAGGGTGCGCTGCTGCGCGAGTTCCTTCGGGGAGGCGGAGGTCAGGCCGTCGCTGCGGGAGATGTAGACGGCCAGCACTTCGCCGCCGGCCCCCTTCTCGGCGAGCCGCGCGGCCCGCCGTATCAGCGTCCGCCCTTCCGGCCCGCCGGTCAGTCCTACGACGATCCGCTCGCGCGAACCCCAGATCGCCGACACCTGGTGCTCGCTGCGGTACTCCTGGAGGTACTCGTCGACCCGGTCGGCCACCCACAGCAGGGCCAGCTCCCGCAGGGCGGTGAGGTTGCCGGGGCGGAAGTAGTTGGAGAGGGCCGCGTCGACCTTGTCGGGCTGGTAGATGTTGCCGTGCGCCATCCGTCGCCGCAGCGCCTGTGGCGACATGTCGACCAGTTCGATCTGGTCGGCCCGGCGGACGACCTCGTCCGGCACGGTCTCCTGCTGGCGCACTCCGGTGATCGACTCGACGACGTCGCCGAGGGACTCCAGGTGCTGGATGTTGACGGTCGAGATGACATCGATGCCCGCCGCGAGCAGCTCCTCGATGTCCTGCCAGCGCTTGGTGTTGCGGGAGCCCGGGATGTTGGTGTGGGCGAGTTCGTCCACCAGGGCGACGGCGGGGGCCCGGCGCAGTACGGCGTCGACGTCCATCTCGGTGAAGACGGTGCCCCGGTAGGCCAGCTCCGCGCGCGGGACCTGCTCCAGACCGTGCAGCATCACCTCGGTGCGGGCCCGGCCGTGGTGCTCCACGAAGGCGACCACGCAGTCGGTGCCCCGCTCCACCCTGCGGTGGGCCTCGGACAGCATGGCGTACGTCTTGCCGACGCCCGGTGCCGCACCGAGGTAGATCCGAAGCTTGCCGCGTCCCATGGCCCCATTGTCTTCCCGTCACACCCGTGCACGCAGCGTCGACTTTACGGCCAATAAGTCCGACAAAAGGGGTGACGAGCCTGGTCCTGGACGTCTTTGACACAACCCTGATGCCCGTACGGCACGGTACGGGCATCGGGGCGCGGCGGTGCTCAGTTGGGGTTGTCGCCGTGAGTCAGGGTCTCCCAGGCCACGAAGAGGTTGTTGGTGCCGGCCGGGCGGTTGTCGAGGGTGAGCGTCTGGGTGTTGGTCATGGCGATGCCCAGGCGGTTGTGCAGCGCGTTGTAGCCGACCTCGGTGACCGGTCCGAGCCCGAGGGTCAGCGACCCGCCGCACAGCCAGCTCGGGACGGCCACCCCCAGCTGGTACTTGGACTGGAAGCCGAGCGCCTGCCGCAGCCGCTCGCCGACGTCGGTGCCGTAGAGGTCGGTGCCCTGAATCCGGCTGGTCTCGGCGACGTGCGAGATCGAGGAGAGGCCGTACCCGGTGTGCGTGAAGTCGCGGCACGTCTCCTGGGTGAGCCCGGTGACGAAGGTCGACTGGCCCTGCCAGTAGGCGACGATCTTCGCCGTGGTGTTGAGGTTCTGGCTCGGCACGGTCTTCGGTACGGAACCGTCCGAGGCCAGGTAGATGTACGCGGCCGTGCGCGTCCGGAAGAGCGCCATCGCCTTGTCGTACGACGTCCTGTCCTCCAGGAAGACGGAGATGCCGATCACCGCGTCCATCATCGTCAGCTCCCAGTTCCCGTTGGAATTGGAGCCGTTGATGATCTCGGGGAGGTAGACGTTGCGGAGCATGGTCGTGAAGCGGGCCGAGTTGGTCCAGGTCCCGGTGTACGTGTACTTGATGATCTCGGCGGCCTTGGGCCAGGAGGCTCCGGCCCAGCCGGTCTGCAGGGGCGCGTTGCTGTTGGTGTGGCTGGTGATCGTGGCCGACCAGGCGTCCATGATCTCGATCGCCTTCTGGGCGTAGCGCGCGTCCTTGGTGATGTACCAGGCGAGCGCGTCGGTGTAGGCCGCCATCGCGTCCTCGCGTTCGTCGGTGCAGCCGTAGTTGGGGTTGGAGTACGAGCCGCACTCGACGACGGCTCTGGGCTTCGGGGTCCGGCTCAGACTGGCGTAGGAGCTGGCCATCATCTGGTCGTAGGCGCCCTTCCAGGGCTGGGCGCCGGCGAGGACCTCGGTGCGGGCGAAGTCCAGCTGGCTTCTGGAGACGTCGACCCCGGGGTGGACGAAGGTGGCGGGGGCCGCCTCGGCGGTGGGGCCGCCGGGCTGGGCGAAGAAGCCCAGGACGAGTGCGGTGACGACGGAGAGCAGGGCAGCGCGGCGCACGGTGACTCCGTTCTCGTATGTGAACACAGAGCACCCTCATGAACTCGGGCGTTGAGCCGAGACCATAGGTACGGACCAATGCACCGTCAAGAGTGCGCGCATGACGAAGGGCCGCACCCCGGGAGGGATACGGCCCTTTCGCCTCTGTTCGTTCCCATCAGGCGGGTCCGGCGAAGTCGGCCATGGTTCGACCGCGCTCCGAAGGGGCGCGGGGCTGTGCCGATTTGCGGCTCCGCCGCGTAGGCGCGACCAGCCACGACGGCGCCGCAGACGACGGACGGCGCAACCCGGCCGTCCCAGCGGAGCGCTCAGCGGACCTCGGTGATCTCCGGTCCGCGCTGCAACTGGCCCATGCCACCGGAGAAGCGGGAACCCGCCTCCTCCTGCTGGACGCCCTCGGGAACCATCTGGGCGTCGTTCGGCAGCTTCAGGACGATCGGGTCGCGGGGCGCCATCGGGCCCTCGCCGCGCACGACGACCGTGTCCCGGAAGATCTGCTCCAGCAGACCGGCCGCCTGCGGCTGCACCGCGCCCTGCCCGGAGATCACCCCGCGCAGGAACCAGCGCGAACCGTCCACACCGACGAACCGCACCACCTGGAAACCGCCCGTGCCGTCCGGCAGCTGCACCGGAACCTGCGCGCGCAGCTCCCAGCCCAGCGGACCCTCGACCTCGTCGACGATGCCACCCTGCTGGGTGATGCCGCTGGCGATCTCCTCGCGGACCTCACCCCAGATGCCCTCGCGCTTGGGAGCGGCGAAGGCCTGCAACTGGATGGCACTGTCCTTGAGGACCACGGTGGCGGCGACGATCGCGTCACCCGCGACCTCGACCCGCAACTCCATGCCGTCGACTCCCGGCACGAACAGACCGCCCAGGTCCACCCGGCCCTCCGCGGGGTCGCCGACCTCCGAGTCGTCCCAGGGTCCGTCGGGGCGGGGCTCCGGTTCGAGCCTCACGCGCTCCACCGCGTCCGCCTCAGTGTCGACGTCGTCGACGACCTGCTCGGCCTCGCTCGCCGCGTCCTCGGCGGCAGTGCCCTTCTTGCGACGTCCGAACACGTCACTGTCCTTCCCGGTCGGATACGACCGAAGCGTATCGATTCCCACCCGTGGTGCCGCCCACTGCGGCGTGACCGCCGGTGGACCCGAAGCCCCCCTCGGCCCGCGCCGAATCGGGAAGTTCCGCGACCTCCTGGAAGCGGACCCTCTCGACCTGCTGGACGACCAGCTGGGCGATCCGGTCGAAGCGCTCGAACCGTACCGACTCGTACGGGTCGAGATTCACCACGATCACCTTGATCTCCCCACGGTACCCGGCATCAACCGTCCCCGGGGCATTCACCAGGGCAACACCGCAGCGGGCGGCGAGCCCCGAACGGGGGTGTACGAAGGCCGCGTACCCCTCCGGGAGCGCGACAGACACCCCCGTGGGCAGTACGGCCCGTTCACCCGGCTTCAGTTCCCGGCCTTCGGTGGTCCGCAGATCCGCGCCCGCGTCACCGGGATGCTCGTACGACGGAAGCGGTACGTCGGGGTCGACGCGCCGGATCAGTACGTCCAGGGGACTACGGCCACTGCTCACGGGTTCACCTCGAAGGCACGGGTACGCCGGACCTGGTCCGGGTCGTCCATGGCGGCCCGGATCTCCTGCGGGCGGCCGTTGTCGATGAAGTGGTCGACCTTCACCTCGATGAAGAGCGCGTCCGCGCGGACGGCGACCGGCCCGTCGGGGGCGCCGATGCGTCCGGTGGCGGTCGAGTAGATCTTCCGGGCGGCCACGGCCGTCACCTCGGCCTCCAGGTACAGCACGGTGTCCACGGGCACCGGCCGCACGAAGTCGGTCTCCAGGCGGCCGGTCACCGCGATCGTCCGCAGCAGCCAGTTCAGCGAGCCGAGGGTCTCGTCCAGCGCGCTGGCGAGCACTCCGCCGTGCGCGAGGCCCGGGGCGCCCTGGTGGGCGGCCCGCACGGTGAACTCGGCGGTGATGGTCACGCCCTCGCCGGCCCGCGCCGCCAGATGCAGCCCGTGCTGCTGGTCGCCGCCGCACCCGAAACACTGTTCGTAGTGGGCACCCAGCAACTCACCGGGCGCGGGCGCGTCAGGGTGCCGCACCGGTTTCACGGCGTCGGACGGAGGCTTGAGAGCTGGAGAAGTACCACCCACAGGCGCAGACCTTACCCGCGCGTCGGTAAGTTCCCGACACCGTGCCAAGCTTGGCTCCATGCAGCTTTCCGCCTCCCCCTACGACGAGCGCCTCACCGCCCCCCGTTCGTGGTGGTTCATCTCGTTCCTGGTCGGCGTCTCCTTCGCCCTGATCCTGCTGCCCTTCGGCACCCTGCCGCTGCTCGGCGGCCTGGTCGGCGGCACCGCGTTCGCCGCGGTCACGGCCAGCTCCTACGGCTCGCTCCGGATCCGGATCGTGGGCGACTCGCTGATCGCCGGCGAGGCGAAGATCCCGGTGACGGCCCTGGGCGAGGCGGAGATCCTGGACCCGGAGGAGGCACGTGCCTGGCGCACGTACAAGGCCGACACCCGCGCCTTCCTGCTGCTGCGCTCCTACATCCCCACGGCACTGCGCGTGGAGGTCACCGATCCGGCCGACCCGACGCCGTACCTGTACCTGTCGACGCGCGAGCCGGAGCGGCTGGCGGAGGCGCTGAGGGCCGCACAGGCGGCGGCCGTCTAGCACCTGCCCCCTAGGGACCGAGTTCCTTGGCGATCTCGCCCATCCTCAACGGGTCGGGCGGGGCCTCCAGGGGCGGGAGTTCGGGCAGCGCGTCCCAGGGCACCTGGGCCTTGCGCAGGTCCTTGCGGATGCGCTCGGCGAGCTTCTTGGTGTCCCGGCGGTTCATGACCGCTCCGACGGCGGCGCCGACCATGAAAGGCATCAGGTTCGGCAGGTCGCGGACCATACGTTTCATGATCTGCTGGCGCAGTTCGCGCTTCATGTGGCCGTTCAGCGCGGCGCTCATGGTCGACGGCTTGGTCACGTCGATACCGCGCTCCCCGGACCAGGAGTTCAGATACGCGGTGCTGCGCTGCCTCAGGTCGCCGGGCGGGCGGACGCCGTAGACCTCGTACAGCTCGGCGATCAGCTTCAGCTCGATCGCGGCGACGCCGGTGATCTCGGCGGCCAGTTCGGTGGGCATCGCGGGCGGGACGGGCAGCATCGCCGCGGCACCGATGCCCGCGCCGACGGTCGACGTCGCGTTCGCAGCGCCCGCCACCAGCTTGTCGGCGAGCTGCTCGGGCCCGAGGCCCGGGAACTGGCGCCGAAGGGCTTCGAGGTCCCGTACGGGGATCCGCGGGGCGATGTCGATTATTCGGTCGGCGAGGTACGCCAGGCCCGCCCTGGCCCGGCTGCCGCCCTTGCGGACGCCTTCCCTGGCCTTGTCCCGGATGACCGCCACCCGTCGTTTGGCGACGGGGGCGGCTGCGGGAACGTCCAACGGCACCGGGAGGTCAACCCGGTCGGCCGCCGGTTCGAGCGAGGCTGATCCCAGATCGGATGAGCCCCGCTCGTCGTCACGCGCGCCATGAGGGCCGTCGGTCGGCCCTTCGTCCGCTCCCTGCTGGAGGGAGCGGCGCTTCCAGGGTGGGGTCGAGCCAGTCACGGCCGACCCCTCCTCAGTCGCAGTCGCGGCAGATCGGCTGGCCGTTCTTCTCGCGGGCCAGCTGGCTGCGGTGGTGCACCAGGAAGCAGCTCATGCAAGTGAACTCGTCCTGCTGCTTGGGCAGCACCCGGACGGCCAGCTCTTCGTTCGAGAGGTCCGCTCCGGGCAGTTCGAGGCCCTCGGCCGCCTCGAATTCGTCGACGTCCACTGCGGAAGTCGACTTGTCGTTCCTACGCGCCTTGAGCTCTTCAAGGCTGTCCGAGTCGACGTCGTCGTCGGTCTTGCGTGGGGTGTCGTAATCCGTTGCCATGTCGCGCTCTCCCCCTCTGGGTGTCTGCGGTGTCTCCAGCGCACGTAACGCGTGAGAGGCCGGACTTGTGCCCGACCTGAGGCGGAGATTTTGCCTCACATCAAGGTCTGTTACTCAATCGACACCCAACCGGACCCCTCAAGAGTGATCGGCTTGGATGGCGAAGGGGACCGTACACGGTCCCAATGCCGCTCTTCAAAGGCACCTCACCGTGTACTTCCCGTGATCAAGACCCCTGAAAACCCGGATTTTCCCGGCTTTCCGACAGGGTGCATGATCACGGAGAGTAGATGCCCCGAAAATCGTGCTTGTGATCGATCACACACAAGAGTGCCGAAGATGCGGTCCGAAAATTCCGCGCAAAGCGAACATCCTCGTGTGTCGGCGACATGATCTCAGATGGGCAGGGTGACTCGCATCACGAGCCCACCCCCCTCGCGGGGCTGGGCCGAGATATGGCCACCGTGTGCGCGCGCCACGGACCGCGCGATCGACAGGCCGAGGCCCACACCCTTGTCGCTGCCCGTTCGCTCCGTACGGAGCCGTCTGAAGGGCTCGAAGAGGTTGTCGATCTCGTACGCCGGGACCACCGGACCCGTGTTGGACACGACCAGCACCGCGTGGCCGTGCTGAACCTCGGTGGTGACCTCGACCCACCCGTCCTCGGGCACGTTGTACCGCACCGCGTTCTGCACCAGGTTCAGGGCGATCCGCTCCAGGAGGACGCCGTTGCCCTGGACGACGGCGGGTTTGCGCTCGCCGCGGATGACCACGTTCTTCGCGCTCGCCTCCGCGTGCACCTGGTCGACGGCCTGCTCGGCGACCTCGGCGAGGTCCACGGGCTTGCGCTCGACGATCTGGTTGTCGCTGCGGGCCAGCAGCAGCAGTCCCTCCACGAGCTGCTCGCTGCGCTCGTTGGTGGCCAGCAGCGTCTTGCCGAGCTGCTGGAGCTCGACCGGGGCGCCGGGATCGGACAGATGCACTTCCAGGAGCGTGCGGTTGATCGCCAGTGGGGTGCGCAGCTCGTGCGAGGCGTTCCCCACGAAACGCTGCTGTGCGGTGAAGGCCCGCTGCAGCCGGTCCAGCATCTCGTCGAAGGTGTCCGCGAGTTCCTTGAGCTCGTCGTCGGGGCCGTCCAGCTCGATCCGGCGGGACAGGTCCGAGCCGGCCACCGCGCGGGCGGTCCGGGTGATCCGACCCAGCGGGGACAGCACCCGGCCCGCCATCGCGTACCCGAAGGCGAAGGCGATGATCGCGAGGCCGAGCAGGGTCAGCAGGGAGCGGCTGAGCAGGTCGTCCAGGGCGTGCTGACGCTGTTCGTTGACGCACTGGTTCATCGCGTTGTTCAGCTCGCTGGCCAGCGGCTCGGACGGGAAGTTGCAGGTGCTGCTGCTGACCGAGCCGGAGATCACCTTGAAGGGCAGCTCACTGCCCACGTTCAGCGCGTGCGCCGCGAGCAGGTAGATGATCGACAGCAGCAGTATCCCGGCGATCAGGAACATGCCGCCGTACAGCAGCGTGAGCCTTATGCGGATGGTGGGACGCAGCCAGGGGAACGGCGGTTCGGGCCTTCTGGGGTCCCACGTGGGCTTCGGGGGCGCCTGGGGAGGCGCGGGGGTCGTCGCCACGGTGGATCAGATCCGGTAGCCGGAGCCGGGGACGGTGACGATGACCGGGGGCTCGCCGAGCTTGCGGCGCAGCGTCATGACCGTCACTCGCACCACGTTGGTGAACGGGTCCGTGTTCTCGTCCCACGCCTTCTCCAGGAGCTGCTCCGCGGAGACGACGGCGCCCTCGCTGCGCAGCAGCACCTCCAGGACGGCGAACTCCTTCGGGGCGAGCTGGACTTCCTTGCCGTCGCGGAACACTTCGCGCCGGTTCGGGTCGAGCTTGATGCCCGCGCGCTCCAGGACGGGCGGCAGCGGCACGCTCGTACGGCGGCCGAGGGCACGCACGCGTGCCGTCAGCTCGCTGAACGCGAAGGGCTTGGGCAGATAGTCGTCGGCGCCGATCTCCAGGCCCTCCACGCGGTCACTGACGTCGCCGGACGCCGTGAGCATCAGCACGCGGGTGGGCATGCCGAGCTCCACGATCTTGCGGCAGACGTCGTCGCCGTGCACGAGCGGGAGGTCGCGGTCGAGGACGACCACGTCGTAGTCGTTGACGCCGATGCGCTCCAGGGCGGCCGCACCGTCGTACACGACGTCGACGGCCATGGCCTCCCGGCGCAGTCCGGTGGCCACCGCATCGGCGAGCAGCTGCTCGTCCTCGACGACGAGTACGCGCACGTCGCTTGTCCTTCCTCTGTCCACCCGCGTAGCGCGTCTCGGCGCACGCGGGCAGGGTCTTCGTGGCTGTGTGACCTCCATCCTGCCCTTTTCGGCCATAAGTCGGCTGTAAGGCGGCCGGACGCAAGATGAAGGTCGGGTATGCGGCCCGGGAATGCGGGATTTTCTCGATGGGTTGAGGTTTCCACCGGAGGGAGTGCGGGGAGGACGGCTTTACACCCCGCGATCACGCTCTGCATGTGGCAAGCCACCTTGTGGTACGTCCAACGCTTCCGCAGAGCGGGCGTGGGTGTCCGGCACCGTCGCCGCCCAGCCAGGGCAGCGCTGGGCACCCGCATCCGCAGACGTGATCGCCCCTTCCGAACGGCACACCCCCGTGCCACCCGACCCACGACCCAGGACGAGGGGGCGCAGCATGGACGCATTCACCGCAGGACTTCTGCAGCGCATAAGGGCGACCGAGACCGACCTGACGCGGGCTCGCGACGAGGGCGACGACTTCCTCGTCGAGGTGGAACAGGCCGAGTTGGACGACCTGCGCCGCCTCGCCGCCGACCACGGTGTGGAGGTCAGCGCGACGAGCGTCTGATCAGCGCAAACAGCAGAAAAGCAGAACCCCGGCGAATCCAGCGCCGGGGTTCTGCTGCATTCCCCGCCCACCCCGACCCACGGCAAGGGCCCACCAACTCCCACCGTCCCCACGCGCCGGCCGAGAGGGAGCCGCAGGGGCGCGCCGGTGTCGAGAGGCCCACCGCGCGGAGGCG